>NZ_JBFUJD010000032.1:0-49221 GCF_056401555.1 Caulobacter sp. P4_E5 | reverse complement strand
CCACCAATGCGCGCCCGGCATGTGTCGATACGGCCTTAGCATTGGTTTGAAGTCGAAGCTGGCGCCTAGTCTTCACTAATAAAACCTGGCCTCGACCAGATAAAATAGCGGGAGTGAGACTATGGATCGCAGAAGATTTCTGTCGGCCACCGGTCTGGGCGCGGTCGCGTTGGGCGCGGGATCGGGCGCGGCCTCGACCGTGGCGGACGCGGCGCCGAAGCCGACCGGCGCCAAGGGCGGACCCGCCAAGTTCAAGCTGGGCTGCCAGAGCCCGCCGGCCACCGACGACCACTTCGCCTTCTTCGCCCGCTACGGCGTGCGCAACTGCAGCAGCAGCGCCAAGATCGCCGATCCCGGCCGGATCTATCCGACCGTCGACGAGCTGAAGGCCCTGAAGGATATGGGCGGCCGGCACGGCGTCAGCGTCGACATGGTCGACAGCGTGCTGCTGACCTCGTCGCACATCGACCGCGAGAAGAACCCGGCCATCATGCTGGCCCAGGATCCGCAGCGCGACCGCGACATCGAGGCCTTCCAGACCTTGATCAAGAACTGCGCCGCCGCCGGCATCCCGGCCGTGAAGTACAACATGAGCATCCTGGGCGTGCTGCGCAGCGGCAAGGTCAAGGGACGCGGCGACGCCGAATACTCGGCCTGGAACCTGGCCGAAGCCAAGCCGGCCACGCCGCTAACCCGAGCCGGGGTGGTCGACGCCGACCGGTTCTGGGAGCGGATCACCTATTTCCTCGAGCGGGTCGCCCCGGTGGCCCAGGAGTACAAGATCAAGATCGCCTGCCACCCGCAGGATCCCGGCGTGCCGCCCAGCGGCTACCAGGGCGTCGACCGCGTGCTGGGCACGGTCGAGGGCCTCAAGCGGTTCATCACCATCAAGGAAAACCCGTATCACGGGCTCAACTTCTGCCAGGGCACGGTGTCGGAAGACCTGCGCGACCCCGGCAAGGAGATCTTCGACGTGATCCGCTATTTCGGGAACAAGAAGAAGATCTTCAACGTCCACTTCCGCAACATCAAGGGCCGGCGCGACAACTTCGCCGAGGTGTTCCCGGACGAGGGCGACGTCGACTTCGTCGAGGCCATCAAGGTCTACAAGGAAGTCGGCTACGACGGCATGCTGATGCCCGACCACGTGCCGGAAGTTCCCGGCCACCCCGAGGCGCGCGGCGAGAGCTTCGCCTTCGCCTACGGCTATATCCGCGGCCTGATCCAGGCCGCCGACCGACTAGCTTGACGCTGTAGCGGCCGTCGGTCTGGCCGCAAGTACCTGAAGTAGCTCCTGTTTAACCGTCCAGGCCGCCATGGCTCGGAACGGACGAACTCCTGCGGCCGGTCCGCCGGCGCCCTTCGAGGGGACATCCCGATGTCACGACTGATCAAACGCGCCTGCGCGTCGTCCGCGCTCGCCCTGGGCACGGTGTGGAGCCTGGCCGCCGCCGCCCAGACCGCCCCGGCTGTCCAGCCAGCCGCCGTCCAGGCCGCCGCCCCCGCCAGCGACATTGTCGAGGAGGTGGTGGTCACCGGCTCGCGCGTCGCCCGCGCGGGCTTCACGGCTCCGACGCCGGTCACCGTGCTGGGCGGCGAGCAGCTGACCAACAGCAGCCCGACCACCCTGGGCGAGTCGCTGAAGCAGATCCCGGCCCTCAACAACTCGGTCGGGCCGCGCGGGGCCCAGACCTCGTCGGGGCAGGGCGGGGCCTATCTGGATCTGCGCGGCCTGGGTCCCAGCCGCACCCTGACCCTGCTGGACGGCCGGCGCTTCGTGCCCGGCGACGGCAGCGGCCTGGTCGACACCAACCTGTTCCCCCAGGCCCTGGTCGACCGGGTCGAGGTGGTCACCGGCGGCGCCTCGGCGGCATACGGCTCCGACGCCGTCGGCGGGGTGGTCAACTTCATCCTCAACAAGAAGTTCGAGGGCTTCAAGGGCGAGATCCAGGGCGGGATCTCGAACTACGACGACGACCAGGAGCAGAAGTACAACTTCGCCTACGGCAAGCGCTTCGCCGACGGCCGCGGCCACGTCATCGGCAGCCTGGAATACTTCAAGAGCAACGGCGTCGACCAGCGGCTGGACCGCCCGGTGGCCCAGAAGAGCTGCCAGGTGATCGCCCTGCCGGCCGGCTCGGCCACCTTGCGCGACTTCGCTTGCGGGGTGCGGGTGTCCAACGCCAATTTCGGCGGACTGATCACCAACACCGCCCTGGCCGGGACGACCTTCACCGCCGACGGCGCCCCGATCCCGTTCAACTACGGAACCCTGCGCACCGGCTCGACCATGGTCGGCGGCGACGGGGTGATCCCGCAGTTCGCGCCGCTGACCTCGGCGATCGACAAGCGCATCGCCTTCCTGCGCGGCAGCTGGGACCTGACTCCCAAGACCAACGTCTATCTGGAGGCCAGCTACGGCAAGGTGGCCCTGGGCTACCAGGTCGGCTCGTACCACAACCAGCTGGGCAACACGGCCCTGACCATCCGCCGCGACAACGCCTTCCTGCCGACCTCGCTGCGCGACCGGATGACGACGCTGAACCTGCAGACCTTCAGCCTGGGCCGCTACGACAATGACATCCCGCAGAGCAAGGTGACCACCGACAACACCACCTACCGGCTGGTGGGCGGCATCAACGGCGAGATTGGCGGCTGGAAGTGGGACGGCTATTTCGAGCGCGGCGACAACAAGCGGAAACTGCAGATCGGCAACGACCTGCTGCAGGCCCGCTATGTCGAGGCCGCCGACGCGGTGGTCAGCCCGACCACCGGCGCGATCGTCTGCCGCTCCAGCCTGACCACGCCCGGCAACGGCTGCGTGCCGATCAACGTGTTCGGCTACCATCCGCCCAGCGACAGCGCCTTCCGCTACATCACCGCCACCAACGCCGCGATCCAGAAGTCGTACGAGCACCTGGTGGCCTTCAACCTGTCGGGCGAGCCGATCTCGACCTGGGCCGGGCCGGTGTCGCTGGCCCTGGGCGCCGAGTACCGCGAGCAGGGCTTCGACCAGAAGGTGGACGCGCTGTCGGAGACCTTCAACCCGGTGACCAACAGCYCCGGCCCGTTCCGGGTCGGCAATCCCAAGGCCCAGGCCGGCAGCTACAACATCAAGGAAGGCTACGTCGAAACCGTGGTCCCGCTGGCCAAGGATCTGCCCTGGGCCAAGGAGCTGGAGCTGAACGCGGCGGCCCGCTACACCGACTACAGCACCAGCGGCGGGGTCACGACCTGGAAGGTCGGCCTGTCCTACGCGCCGGTCGAGGGCGTGCGGTTCCGGGCCACGCGGTCCAAGGACATCCGGGCCCCGAACCTCTACGAGCTCTACCAGAAGGGCCAGTCCAACTACATCGTGTCGATCTTCGACCGGGTGCGCGGCGTGACGGCGACCAACGTCAAGCAGCTGCAGCTGGGCAATCCGAACCTGGTGCCGGAACGGGCCGAGACCACGACGTTCGGCGTCGTCTACCAGCCCTCGTTCGCGCCGGGCCTGGGGCTGTCGGTCGACTACTATGACATCGACATCAAGGACGCGATCGCCACGCCGACGCCGCAGCAGCTGATCGACGACTGCGCGGCCGGGGTGCAGGCGCGCTGCGCGTTCCTGTACCGCGACGCCGCCGGCGGGCTGATCGGCGTGGACCTGGTGAACCTCAACCTGTCGGCCTTCAAGACCCGCGGCGTCGACATCGAGGCCAGCTACGGCTTCGACCTCGCCGCGCTCCGTGACGGGCTGCCGGGCCGGCTCAGCACGCGGGTGATCGGCAGCTATGTCGACACCTTCACCAGCATCGTACCGGGCGCGCCGATCGTGAACCGGGCGGGCGAGGCGGCCAATCCCAAATGGCGCTGGAACGCCCAGGCGACCTATGACGCCGAGCCGTGGTCGCTGTTCCTGCAGGCGCGCCACACCGGCGAGGTGTCCTACGACCTGAGCACGGCGCCCACCGACCTGCCGCAGCTGAAGATCAAGCCCGAGACGCTGGTCGACACCCGGGTCTCGTACAAGCTGCCCACCCGTAGCGGCGACTGGACGGCCTATTTCAGCGTCAACAACGTCTTCAACAACCTGCCGCCGGAATTCGCGCCGACGGCGGGGTCCTACGACCCGATCGGCCGGTTTTATCGGGCGGGGGTGAAGTTCGTTTATTGACGGCGAAGCTAAAAACTCCGTGTCATCCCGGAAAGCGCGCAGCGCTTGTCCGGGACCCAGGGGTGACAGAGCGCGGTGCGCGCCGCCCCTGGGTCCCGGCTCTACGCTCCGCTTCGGCCGGGATGACACGAGATTTTGAGCTTAGATCATTTCTTATACGACATAGAAATTCACTGATAAAATATCCGCTTGTCAAAGCCGCCCCGGAGTGATCACTGGTCGCGGGCGTTGGCCGGCCATTCCAGCCCCTCCGCCCCAACGTGATGTCGGTCGTCCAGGCCGGCGCTGATCAGGGGAGTTTCCACATGACCCGCTTGACCCGTCGCCAGGTCGCCGCCGGCGCCGCCGTGAGCGCGCTGGCCGTCTCGACCCGAGCCCAGGCCCAGACCCGAGCCCAGGCCAAGGCCGGAGCCCGTGGCAACCACGTCCTCTGGTACGCTCAACCGGCCGTCCAGTGGGTCGAGGCCCTGCCGATCGGCAACGGCCGGCTGGGGGCCATGGTGTTCGGCGACGTCTGGGCCGAGCGGCTGCAGCTGAACGAAGACACCCTGTGGAGCGGCGGCCCCTACGATCCGGTCAATCCGCGCGCCCAGGAGGGCCTGGGTCCGGTCCGCGCGATGATCGCCGAGGGCCGCTTCGCTGACGCCGAAAAGCGCGCCAATGAGACCCTGGTCGCCACCCCGCCGCGCGAGATGGCCTACCAGCCGTTCGGCGATCTGGGCATCCGTTTCGTGGGCAAGCAGGGGACGGTCAGCGGCTATCGGCGCTCGCTGGATCTCGACGACGCCATCGCAGAGACCACGTTCGAGATCGACGGCGTCCGATACACGCGGCGGGCTTTGGCCTCGCCGGTCGACCAGGTCATCGCGCTGGAGATCACCGCCAGCAAGCCCGGCGCACTGAACTTCGACCTGACCCTGACCTCGGCCCAGACGGTCAACCAGGTCGTCCACGAGAGGCGCGATACGCTGAGGGTCTCGGGCCGCAACAACGCCGAGGGGGCCATAGCCGGCGCCCTGACTTTCTGCGGTCGGGCCAAGGTCGTGGCGAAGGGCGGAACGATCAGCGGCGAAGGCGGCCAGCTGTCGGTGCGGGGCGCGACCCGAGCGACGATCCTGGTCGCGATGGCCACCAGCTACCGGCGCTACGACGACATCGGCGGCGACCCCGACGCGATCACCCGCGGCCAGATCGACCGCGCCGCCCGGAAGGCCTTCGACCGCCTCGCCCGCGACGCCATCGCCGCCCACCGCTTGCTGTTCGACCGCGTCAGCCTGGACCTGGGCGGCAAGACCGATCCCGCCGTGCCCACCGACACGCGCCTGGCCCACAACGAGACCACCGACGACCCGGCCTTGGCGGAGCTGTACTTCCAATATGCCCGCTACCTGCTGATCGCCTGCTCGCGGCCCGGCGGCCAGGCCGCCAACCTGCAGGGGTTATGGAACGACCAGGTCAAGCCGCCCTGGGGCTCGAACTACACGATCAACATCAACACCCAGATGAACTACTGGCCCGCCGAGGCCGGCGGCCTGGCCGAGTGCGCCGAGCCGCTGTTCGCGCTGATCAAGGACATCTCCGAGCGCGGCGCGGTGACCGCTCGCAAGATGTACGGCGCGCGCGGCTGGGTGGCGCACCACAACACCGACCTGTGGCGCGGGACCGCGCCGTTCGACCACGCCAAGGCCGGGCTGTGGCCGACCGGCGGGGCCTGGCTGTGCCTGCACCTGTGGGACCGCTACGACTATGGCCGCGACAAGCGGTTCCTGGCCCGGGCCTATCCGATCCTGCGCGGCGCGTGCCTGTTCTTCCTGGACACCTTGCAGACCGACGCCGCCACCGGCTGGCTGGTCACCAGCCCGTCGGTGTCGCCGGAGAACCGCCACGGCTTCGGCTCGACCCTGTGCGCGGGCCCGACCATGGACATGCAGATCCTGCGCGACCTGTTCAACCATACCCGCGAGGCGGCGCGGATCCTGGACCTGGATCCCGACCTGCGCGCGGAGCTGGCCAAGACCCGCGAGCGCCTGGCCCCCACCCGGGTCGGCGCCCAAGGCCAGCTGATGGAGTGGAAGGACGACTGGGACGCCGTCGCGGCCGATCCCAAGCACCGCCACGTCTCKCACCTCTACGGCCTGTTCCCCAGCTGGCAGATGGATCCCGCTGTCCATCCCGAGCTGGCGGCGGCGGTCCGGCGCACCCTGGAGACGCGGGGCGACAAGACCACCGGCTGGGCCATCGCCTGGCGGATCAATCTGTGGGCCCGGCTGAAGGATGGGAACCACGCCCACGCGGTGCTGCGGCTGCTGCTGGCCCGCGAGCGGACCTATCCCAACCTGTTCGACGCCCATCCGCCGTTCCAGATCGACGGCAATTTCGGCGGGGCGGCGGCGATCCTGGAGATGCTGGTCCAGAGCAAGGGCGAGACCATCGACCTGCTGCCCGCCTTGCCCAGCGCCTGGCCCACCGGATCGCTGCGCGGCGTCAAGGTCCGCAACGCTGGCGAACTGGACCTGTCCTGGCGCGACGGCCGGCTGGAAAGCGCGACGCTGCGCTGCGCTACCTCCGATTATCGCACGGTGCGCTGCGGCGAGGTCAGCCGCCGGATCTTCGTGCGCGCCGGCGAGCGCGTGACCTTGGCGGGACCGTCCCTGCAAGGGACCGCGCGCGCCGTCTCATAGTCGTGGTTTTCATCGCGGTTTCGTTTGACGTGTGGATTTCGCTTTCATATAAGAAATGAAAGATCACAAATAAAACGATCGGGAGGAAGTGGCATGCGGAAACTGACGATGGGCGTGATGGCGCTCGCACTGGCCTCGAGCGCGCCGGTTTGGGCCCAAGATTCCGTCGGCGCCCCGCCGGAACAGACCCACTTCAAGGTCTCGACCTACAAGCCGGCCGTCCACGACGCCGCGACCGCCAAAGGGCTGAAACAGTTCAACCACGATCGCTATTCGATGTTCATCCACTGGGGGATCTACGCCCAGGCCGGCGGCGTCATTCGCGGCAAGCGCTACTACGGCGCGTCCGAATGGCTGATGAGCAACAGCAAGACGCCCAGCGCCGAATATCTGAAGCTGGCCGAGGACTTCAATCCGGTCGACTTCGACGCCCGCGCCTGGATGAAGACCATGAAGGCGGCCGGTTTCCGCTACATGGTCATCACCGCCAAGCACCACGACGGCTTCGCGATGTTCAAGTCGGCCGCCTCGCCGCACAACATCGTCGATGGCACGAAGTTCGGCCGCGATCCGCTGAAGGAACTGGCCGAGGCCGCCAAGGCCGAGGGCATCGGCCTGGGCTTCTACTACTCGCAGTACCAGGACTGGACCGAGCCGAACGGCGGCGGCAACACCTGGGAGTTCGATCCGAAGAAGGCCGACTTCGACGAGTACTTCAACCGCAAGGTCGTGCCGCAGGTCACCGAGCTGCTGACCAAGTACGGGCCCGTTCGCGAGATCTGGTTCGACACCCCCGGCCCGATGCCGGCTGAATATTCCAAGCGCCTGCGCGAGCTGGTCAAGAAACTGCAGCCCGAGTGCCTGCTGAACAGCCGGATCGGCAACGACCTGGGCGACTACACCTCGCCGTCCGACTCCGAAATCCCGCCGGCCAGCCTGGTGCAGGGCGGCGACTGGGAGTCGGTGTTCACCCACAACCGCAGCTGGGGCTATTCGGCGTTCGACAACGACTTCAAGTCGACCAACACCCTGATCCGCCTCTTGACCACCTCGGCCAGCCGGGGCGGCAACTTCATGCTCAACATGGGCCCCGACGGCCGTGGCCGCTTCCCCGAGGGCGCGCAGAAGCGCCTGCTGGCGGTGGGCGCGTGGCTGAAGGTCAATGGCGACAGCATCTACGGCACGACCCGCTCGCCCCTGCCGCAGACGCCGTGGGGCGTAGCGACCCAGAAGGGAACCAAGCTGTACCTGCACGTGCTGGATCGCCCGGCCGACGGCGTCGTTCGCGTGCCTGGCCTGACCGAGCCAGTCTCGAAGGTCTCGCTGCTGGCTGGCGGCGCGGCCCTGCGCTTCAAGCAGGCGGCGCCTGGAACTGAAGGCGGCCTGTCGGTCGACCTGCCCGCCGGCGCGCCGCCCTCCGACGACCTGGTGGTCGTGGTCGAGACCAAGACGCCGGTGGCCGCGCGCCGCGACCAGGGCATCGTGCTGTCGCCGGCCTATGGCCGCCAACCGCTGGACGTCGCCGACGCCACCCTCAGCCCCGGCGTCAAGCTGGACGCGATCAAGACCCAGTTGTCGGTCGACGACACCCGCAAGTTCTACACCCCGGTCGGGCTGGACGATCCGTCCAAGTCGATCGCCTGGACGGTGCAGGTCGAGCGGGCCGGCGACTACCATATCGACCTGCAGTACTCGGCCACCAAGGAGCAGGCTGGCCGCGAGGGCGTGATCGAGCTCAATGACCAGAAGCGCAGCTTCGGCGTCGTCGAGACCGGAACGATCGAGCGGCGCAAGCCCGCCTTCCTGGCCTTCCAGCCGGTCGGCATCCTGCACTTCGACAAGCCGGGTCGCTACCAGGTGACCCTGCGTCCGCAGACCGCCGGCCCGGACCTGTTCACCCTGCGCGCGCTGTACCTCACCCCCGCCAACTAAGCCTTACCCAAGGGCGGGGTATCTGGCCGGACGGCGCTGCAAGGCGTCGGCCGGCCTTCTTTTTTGCCCATCTATCCTTCTCCCCTTGCGGGAGAAGGTGTCAGCGAAGCTGACGGATGAGGGGTCGATAGACCTGTCGGCTTGGCGTCCGGCCTATCCGCAAGTCGCGGCGGATCCTGTCTTCAACCCCTCACCCGACCCGCTACGCGGGCCACCCTCTCCCGCAAGGGGAGAGGGATTTCGATTCCCCCTACCGCCGATCCAGCACCCGCCCATCCACAWCCCGCGCCGCCGACACCCCCGCCAACGCCAAGGTCGTGCGCATCTCGGCGGTGATCATGTCGAGCAGGCGACCGACGCCCGGACCGCCGGCGGCGGCCAGGGCGTAGACCCAGGCTCGGCCCAGCAGCACGCCCTTGGCGCCCAGGGCCAGCATCCGCACCACGTCCATGCCCGACCGGATCCCGGAGTCTGCCAGGACGGTCAGGTCGTCGCCGACCGCCTCGGCGATGCTGGGCAAGGCGCGGGCGGTGGACAGCGCCCCGTCCAGCTGGCGGCCGCCGTGGTTGGAGACCACCAGGCCGTCGGCGCCCAGGCGCACGGCGTCGCGAGCGTCGTCGGGATCCAGCACGCCCTTGATGATCAGCGGACCGTCCCAGGCCTCACGGATCCATTCCAGGTCGCGCCACTGGATCGACGGATCGAAATTGGCGCCCAGCCAGCCCATGAAGTCCTCCAGGCCGCTGGCCTCGCCCAGCACGGGCGCGACATTGCCCAGCAGGTGAGGGCGGCCGCGCACCCCGACGTCCCAGGCCCAGGCGGGCTTGCCGCAGATCTGGGCGTAGCGGCGGAAGGCGGCCAGCGGTCCCGACAGGCCGCTATGGGCGTCGCGCCGGCGGGCGCCGGGCACGGGCATGTCGACGGTGAACACCAGGGCGCTGGCGCCCTCGGCCTTGGCTCGGGCGATCAGGTCGCGCATGAAGCCCCGGTCGCGGATGACATAGAGTTGGAACCAGATCGGGGCGGCGCTGGCCGCCGCCACCTCATCCAGGGCGCAGACCGAGACGGTCGACAGGCAGAAGGGCAAGCCGCGCTCGGCCGCCGCCCGCGCCGCCTGGACCTCGCCGCGCCGCGCGTACATGCCGCTCAGCCCCACCGGCCCCAGAATGATCGGCGCGGCCAGGGTCTGGCCGAACAGCTTGGTGGACAGATCGACGCCGCTGACGTCCTTCAGCACCCGCTGGCGCAGGGCCAGCCCGGCCAGGTCGCCGACATTGCCGCGCAAAGTCCGCTCGTCCCCCGCGCCGCCATCGATATAGTCGAACAGGAAGCGCGGCAGCCGCCGGCGGGCGGCGCGCCTGAAGTCCTCGGTCGAGGTGGCGATCATCGGGGTCTCCAGGGATTCGTCGGCTTGTATTTCTTATATGAATGTGTATTTCACATTTGGCGAAAAACAATATGCGTAGCCTAAGCGGAGGGGACAGACCCGGCATGATCTCGGAAGCCCAGTCCCCTCTGGCCAAGCGCCCCCTTCCCAAGCGGGCGATCCGGCGCACCGGCCTGTCGCTCAGCGTGCTGGGCCTGGGCGCGGCGTCGGTCGGCAACCTCTATCATCCGGTCAGCGACGACGACGCGCGGGCCACCCTGGCGGCGGCGCTGGACGCGGGCCTGACCTATGTCGACACCGCGCCGCGCTACGGCCACGGGCTGAGCGAACGCCGGGTCGGCGACGTGGCGCGCGGCCGCGACGACGTGGTGCTGTCGACCAAGGTCGGCCGCCTGCTGACCCCGGACCCACGGCTGAGGGGCGACGCCGAGCGCTACGGCTTCCGCTCGCCCCTGCCGTTCGAGCAGGTCTACGACTACAGCCACGACGGCATCCTGCGCTCCTACGAGGACAGCCTGCAGCGGCTGGGCCTGGCGCGGATCGACATCCTGTACGTCCACGACATCGGCCCGATGACCCATGGCGCCGACGACGCCCGGACCTTCGACCAACTGACCGCCGGCGGCGGCTTCCGGGCGCTGGAGCGGCTGCGAGACAGCGGCGCGATCGACAGCTTCGGCCTGGGCGTCAACGAGTGGCAGGTCTGCCTGCGGGCCATGGAGCATGTCGATCTCGACGTGGTCCTGCTGGCCGGGCGCTACACCCTGCTGGAACAGACGGCGCTGGAAAGCTTCCTGCCGGCCGCCCTGGCGCGCCAGCTGTCGGTGGTGATCGGCGGCGCCTACAATTCCGGGATCCTGGCCACGGGGGTCAAGGGCGCGGGGCCGCACTATTACGACTACGGCGAGGCGCCGGCCGAGATCGTCGCGCGGGTCCGCCGCCTGGAGGCGCTGAGCGACCGCCACGGCATCCCGCTGGCCGCCGCCGCCCTGCAGTTCTGCCTGGCCCATCCGGCCGTGGTCAGCGTCATTCCGGGCCTCGGCTCGGTCGCGCGGGTCCGCCAGACCCTCGCGCTATACGACACCGCCATCCCCGCCGACTTCTGGCGCGAGCTGCGAGCGGAAAACCTCGTCGATCCGCAAGCGCCGCTGCCCGGCGAAGACCTCTAGGACCCTCCGATGAACGACACACGACAAGCCACCGCCGGACGGCTGGCCGGCAAGACCGCGCTGATCACGGCGGCCGGGCAGGGCATCGGCCGCGCCACGGCCGAGGCCTTCCTGCGCGAAGGGGCGGCGGTCATCGCCACCGACCTCAATATCGACGCCGTGGCGACGATCGACGGCGCGACGCCGCGCGCGCTGGACGTCACCGACGCCGAGGCGGTCAAGGCGATCGCCGCCGAGTTCCCGCACGTCGACGTCCTCTACAACTGCGCCGGCTTCGTCCACGCCGGCACGATCCTGGACTGCGACGAGGACGCCTGGGCCTTCTCCAACAGCCTGAACGTCACCGCCCAGTACCGGATGATCCGCGCCATCCTGCCGGGCATGATCGCCAAGGGCGGCGGCTCGATCATCAACATGTCGTCGATCGCCTCGTCGATCAAAGGCGTGCCCAACCGGTTCGCCTATTGCGCCACCAAGGCCGCGGTGATCGGCCTGACCAAGGCGGTGGCCGCCGACTTCGTCGCCCAGGGGATCCGCTGCAAYGCCATYTGCCCCGGCACGGTCGAGACCCCGTCGCTGCTGCAACGCCTGCGTGACACCGGCGACTTCGAGGGCGCTTATCGCGACTTCACGGCCCGCCAGGCCATGGGCCGCTTCGGACGCCCGTCCGAACTGGCCGCCCTGGCGGTCTATCTGGCGTCCGACGAGTCCGCCTTCACCACGGGCCGGACGCACGTCATCGACGGCGGCTGGGTGATGTGATCCTCACGACCTTCGGAGACCTTCGATGAAACTGCTGCGCTTTGGACCCCCCGGCCAGGAACGGCCGGGCCTGCTGGACGCCTACGGCGTGATCCGCGACCTGAGCGCGGTGATCGGCGACCTGGATCCGTCCACCCTGACCCTCGACGGCCTGGCCGCCCTGCGGGCTCTGGACCCGGCGAGCCTGCCCGCCGCGCCGGCTGACGCGCGCCTGGGGCCCTGCGTGGCCAAGCCGGGCAAGTTCGTCTGCATCGGCCTGAACTACGCCGACCACGCCGCCGAGTCGGGCTTGCCGATCCCGGAAGAGCCGGTGGTGTTCATGAAGGCCACCAGCGCGCTGTCGGGCCCCAACGACCCGATCATCAAGCCGCGCGGCTCGACCCAGCTGGACTGGGAGGTCGAGCTGGCCTTCGTGGTCGGCGCGCACGTCTCGTACGCCTCGGAAGAGGAGGCGGCCCGAGCGATCGCTGGCTATTGCGTCTGCAACGACGTCTCCGAGCGCGCCTTCCAGATGCAGTCGTCGCAGTGGGACAAAGGCAAGGGCTGCGACAGCTTTGGTCCGCTCGGCCCCTGGCTGGTGACGCCGGACGAGATCCCGGACGTGCACGACCTGTCGATGTGGCTGGAGGTCAACGGCAAGCGGTTCCAGGACGGCTCGACCAAGACGATGATCTTCCGGCCGGCCTTCGTGCTGTCCTATCTCAGCCGCTTCATGAGCCTGCAGCCGGGCGACGTGGTCACCACCGGCACCCCGCCGGGCGTCGGTCTGGGCCAAAGGCCGCAGGTCTGGCTGGACGTCGGCGACCGGGTGGCGCTGGGGATCCAAGGGCTGGGCGAACAGCGGCAGGTGGTGGTGGCGGCTTAGGGCGCCGAGAAGACGCGCCTAGAACCAGCCGGCCGCCTTCAGCGTCGGCGCATGGGTCCGGCTCACCGGCGCGACGAGACCGCCGGCCAGGCGCATCTCGCCCGCGCCGCGCCGCCAGCGCACGGCCTCCACCGCGTCGGCCGCCACCCACCACGAGCGGTGGACACGCCAGCCGTGGGCGCGGGCCAGCTCGTCCAACGCATCGGCGAAGCGCAGGGTGATCAGCTCCTCGCCGGCGTCGGTGTGGACCTTCAGGTAGTGGTCGTACGCTTCGACCGCGATCAGCCGCGCCCCGCGACGTTTCGCCGAAAGCCTTCGCCTGAAGGTGGCCTCGACCTCGGGCAGCGGCGGGGCGATGACGGTCAGCGTCTCGACCCGCACGGGCGAGCGCCGCCAGGCGAGAGCCCGGACCACCATCACCGCCAGCGAGATGGGCCACACCTGCCAGAGCATTCGCTGATAGCCCGGCCAGTCGAACGGTCCGCCCATCAGGAGGTGCTCGGTGGTCAACACCAGCAGCGACACCGGCGGCGTCATCAGCACCGAGACCACAGCCGCCCGCCGCCAGATCGCGGCCATCCGCCGGCGCAGCAGGTCGTCCGTCAGGACACCGATCAGCCCACCGCCGACCATGCAGATCATCCAGTAGACATAGCGCCCCACGACAGGCACGCGCTCCGAGGCGAACGGACTCAAGAAGCCCATGAGCAGGCCGATGGCGACCAGCATCGCCAGGTCGATCGCCCACCGCCGCGCGATCGCCGCCCCGCCTGGTCCGCTGCCCTCGCCGTCCATGTCGTCCCTGTTCGCGCAACCCTGGCGCCGCTCGCGAAGCTAGGCCTAGCGAGCCGCCGCCCGATCGGCAACGGCGTTCGGTGAAACCACGACGAGGACTTCGCTTGACCGCCTCCATCCCCACGCTCTCGACCAAGCCCCCATACTGGCCCGTCCGCATCGCCTGGATGCTCACGGCCTTTCTCTGCTTGGCCATCGCCGGCTATTCGGCGCGCTATCTGCTGCATCCGCCGCGGACGAGCGCGGACGCGCTGCAGAACCCGTTCGGCGTTCCGTGGCTCTTCATCCACGTCGCCGGCGCGGTGACCGCGCTGGTGCTGGGTTCATTGCAATTTCTGCCCGCCCTCCGCCGGGGCGCGAGCCCGCCGCATCGCTGGGTCGGCCGGACCTATGTCGCGGGATGCCTGGTCGGCGGGACGGCGGGGTTGATTTTGGCGCCCGGCTCTTCCGCGGGCCCGATCGCCTCGGCGGGCTTCGGCAGCCTGGCCGTGATCTGGATCGCCGTGAACCTCTTGGGTTGGCGCGCGGCGGTGCGAGGTCGCTTCGCCGAGCACCGTCGCTGGATGATCCGCTCGTGGGCGCTGACCCTGGCCGCCGTCACGCTGCGGCTCTACCTGCCGCTGGTCATGGCCTTGGACCTGCCGTTCCTGCCTTGGTACCGCGCCATCTCGTTCCTGGCCTGGGTCCCGAACCTGATCGCGGCCGAGCTTTGGCTGCGCCGCGAGGCGCCCAGCGGCCCCTAGACCCGCACGTCCGACGAGGCCAACTCCGCCGAGATGCGGCGGGCGGCTTCGCGGACCAGCTGCAGGGCATGGCCCTGCTCGACCTTCAGCGGGACCTTGCGGACGAACGGCATGGTCAGGGCGGCGGCGGCGATCTCGCCGCGCAGCACCGGCGCGGCCAGGTCGACGATGCCTGGCACGATGTCGCTGGAGTGCTCGTCATAGCCGTTGGCCTGGGCGCGGTCGGCGCGGGCGCGGAAGGCCGCCAGTTTCTCGGCCGAGGGGCGGGGCTCGAACGCCTCCTCCCAGCGCAGGCGGGTCGCCGGGGTCTGGAAGGCGTAGAGCACCGTGCCCGAGCCGGTCAGGATCAGCGGCTGGCGATAGCCGATGCGGACGGAAAAGCCGATCAGGCTGGCCGATTCCATCCGCGCGGCCACGACGATGTCGCCGTCGGCGCGCAGGGCCAGGTGGCAGCTCTGCTCGGCGTCTTCGGCCAGTTCGCGCATGACCGGCAGGGCCACTTCCAGGATCGACTTGACCGGCGCCTGCTGCATGCCCAGGGCGAACAGCCGCGCGGTCGGCAGGTAGCCGTTGCCGACCTGCTCGATGAAGCCCCGGTACTCCAGCACCTGGATCATCCGGAACAGCTCGCCGGTCGAGCGGTCCAGCGCCTGGGTGATCATGCCGATCGACATCGGCTCGGTCGCCCGCGAGATCAGCTCCAGAATGTCCAGGCCCTTCTCGAGCGCCGGCGCGCGGTAGCGCTGTTCCTCGCTATCCGTCGCCGTCTTGCTGGATGCGCCCACGGTCCGCCCCTCTAATTTCATAGGCGAAAAGATAGCCGATGACCGAGGGCGGGCGGAAGTGGTCTTGATCACCGCTCTAGTTTTAGGTCGAAGACATGCACCGGCTTGTCGGCGCCCTCCAGGGTCAGCGACAGGTCGGCCAGATCGCCGGCGGCCAGAGGCAGCAGGCCCAGATCGACCTCGCGCAAGTCCTTGTCGCCGTCCGTGGCGACCAGGGGCGCGGTCAGGGTCGTGGCGCCGTAGCGCACGACGGCGCGGCCCGGCGGGGTCTTGTCGGGGGTGCTGTAGCGCAGGCGGACCCGGACCGGCGCGGCTTCCGTCGCGCGGACCGACCAGACCAGGCGATTGCCCGGACGCTCCAGCCCGTCGACATAGAAGCGGGAGGTCTTGCCGTCGCCATAGCTGAAGCCGTCTCCCTCGGCCTTGGCGTCGAAGGCCAGCAGCTGGCTGGCGCCGTAACGGGTCTCGAGCAGACGCCCGGCTTGGCCCCGGACCGGGCCGACAGTCTCGACGACGACGACACTGTCGGCGGCGTCGGGGGCCTGCGCCGGCAGGACGAGATCGTAGTCGTTGGCCCCGACAGGCCGCACCGCCACGGGCGCCTTGGTGGCCAGGACATAAGCGCGCTTGGGCGGGCTGAGCAGGCCGCCCAAGCGCAGGCTCCCGTCCTTCGGCCAGTCGAACACATGCAGGTACAGCCGGTCGCCGTTGACCGTGCTGTCGCCCCAGGCCTGGCGGTCCAGCGGCGTGCGGGTCGTGCCGCGGATGCTCTGGCCGTTGACGCTCATCCAGCGGCCGACCCCGGCCAGGATCGCCGCGTCGGGGGCGTCGATCACGCCGTCGCCGCGCGGCCCGACATTCAGCAGGATGTTGCCGCCCTTGGCCGAGGCCTTGGCGATCAATTGGACGAAGTGCTCGACGCTCTTATGGCTGTGGTCGAGGGAGTTGTAGCCGTAGGACTCGTTGGTGGTCGGGATCGCCTCCCAGTCACCGGCCGTGGGCCGCAGCTCGGCCGGCCGGTCGGCGGTGTCCAGATAGTCGCCCAGGTTCAGGTCCTTGGACCGGGCGGCGCGGCCGTTGATCACCACGTTCGGATCGGCCTTGCGCACCGCCTCGACGATCCGGGCCTGCTGGAAGAAGGGCAGCTTGCTGGGGGTGTCGAACCACAGGATGTCGGGGTGGTAGCGGCTGATCAGCTCGTTCAGCTGCGGGATGACCTTGCGGTCGATATAGCGGTCGGTGTTGGTCAGGAATTGCGGATAGGTGTTCCACCAGTTGACGCCGCCGTGCAGCTTCTTGTCGCCGGCGGGATTGTCGTAGTCCCAGTCATTGCCTGGCGCATCGGGGTCTTCCCAGTCGAAGGCGTGTGAATAGTAGAAGCCGACCTTCAACCCCTCGGCGTGGGCGGCCTCGACGAGCTCGGCCAGCGGGTCGCGCTTGAAGCCGGACACCTGGGCGATGTTGTAGTCGCTGGCCTTCGAAGGCCACAGGGCGAAGCCGTCGTGGTGCTTGGCGGTCAGGATGACGTAGCCGGCCCCGGCCTGTTTCATCATCCGCGTCCAGGCGCGGGCGTCATAGGCGTCGGGCCTGAACTTGGCGGCGACCTCGTCCTTGTAGGTCTGCCGGGGAATGCGCGCCACGCGCATGATGTGCTCGGAATAGCCGGGATTGGGCTGGCCCTTCCACTGGCCGCCCAGCACCGAATAGGGCCCCCAGTGGACGAAGACGCCGAACCGGGCCTGCCGGAACCAGGCCAGGCGCTGGTCGCGGGTCTTGCCGGCGTCACGCCACCAGCCGTTCAGCGCCCGATCGGCAGCCTCGGTGTCGCGCGCCGCCGGCGCGCCGATCCCCATCGGTTCGTTGGCCTCGGCGCTGCGACGCTGCTGGGCGCCCGGGTTGTCGGCTTGGGCCATGGCCAGGGTCGGGGCGGCCAGCAGGCTGATGGCCAGGATCCGAAGGCTCTTCATCGGGCGGTTCCTGAAAAGGGAGGAGGGCGGTTCGGCGCCGGTCGAGCCGCGCGTCACGCCGCCCAAACTGACCGTCATCATCCCGCCGGCGCAACTAGAATTTTATAAGTGGAGTACAATTTCATCCAATTGGGCCGAAAAGGTAGCGCTACCATCAAGTTCCTCTGGATTCCTTGTGGATCGCCAATTGACATCATTTCAAATTTGAACAAAAAAATCAGATACAAAAACGACTACGAAAAAAGGGGAGGATCAATCGATGTCGCACAAAAAAGGCCTGCTGGCCGGCGGAGCGTCTCTGCTGGCCTTGGCTCTGATTCCGAGCTTGGGACACGCGCAAGCCGCCGCCCCCGCGCCGGCTCAAGACGCCGCCACGGTGGACGAGGTGATCGTCACCGGCTTCCGCCAGAGCCTGGCGCAGGCGGCCACCATCAAGCGCACCGCCTCGGTGATCAGCGACGTCATCTCCGCCGAGGACATCGGCAAGTTCCCCGACCAAAACCTGGCCGACTCGCTGCAGCGCATCACCGGTGTGCAGATCACCCGCACCAACGGCGAAGGCTCCAAGATCAGCGTCCGTGGCCTCAGCCCCGACTTCACCCAGACGCTTTATAACGGACGCGTGCTGACCACGCCGAGCGGCGGTCGCAGCTTCGAGTTCTCCACCCTGGCGTCCGACTTCGTCAGCGCCGTCGAGGTCTACAAGACCCCGACCGCCGACCAGCTGAGCGGCGGCCTGGCCGCGACGGTCAACATCAACACCGCCAAGCCGCTGGACCTGGGCCGCAATCGCATCGCGATGAGCGCCGAGGGTCTGTACGAGGTGAAGTCGAAGAAGGTCCGGCCGCAGCTGGCCGTGCTGGTCAATCACCTGTTCTCGGACAAGTTCGGGGTCAATGTCGGCGTCAACTATCAGCGCCGCGAGTTCCGGTCCGACACCTTCCGCGGCTTCGGCTTCGAGAACGGTGTCGAGGCGACGCGCACGCCCAAGCTCGACTACAATCGCGACGGCGACTTCAGCGACACTATCCGTTTCAACCACGAGGCCGGCACCCGGATCATCCTGGGCAAGACCAAGCGGGTGACGGCGATCGGCGGCTTCCAGTTCGAGCCGACCGACAACATCGAGATCTATGGCGACGTGCTCTATTCGAAGTACGAGACCAAGCTGACCCAGCCGATCAACACGCTACGGTTCACCAGTATCATCTGCCCGACCGCCCAGCAGGGCACAGCGCCCGGCGGCTGCATCCGCGACAGCGCGCTCGACGCCCAGGGACGGGTCATCTATCTCGACGCCGACGGCGTGGACTATCGCAACACCAACACCGTCTCCAACACCTACAACACGCTGAAATCGGGGGCGGCGGGCTTCAAGCTCGAGTTTGGCCGCCTGAAGGTGAACGGCGAGGGTTCCTACTCGAAGGCCGAGCAGCTGTTCGACAGCTGGGTGCCGACCGTGCTGGGCCGCGCCAGCGCCTCGTACGACTTCCGCCAGGACCCGTCGAACCTGCCGCAGATCAGCTTCAACCGCGGCTACAACCCGCTGGACCCGACCAACTTCCGGGGCATCGGCCTGTCGGGCGACTATCACCGGCCGATCGACGACCGCAACTGGGACACCAAGCTGGACCTGACCTTCGACGCCGGCCAGGGCTTCCTGCGCAGCATCAAGGGCGGCGCGCGTTATTCGGACCGTAAGCAGGTGTTCGGCACCAACCAGATCAAGGTCACCGCCGCGCAGCTGGCCGGCCTGCTGGGCCTGCCGGTCGTCGCCTCGGTCGACGGGCCGTCGTTCGACGCCTCCAGCCTGATGCGGCGCTACACGTTCGACCACTTCCTCAACAGCTATGACGGCCCGGTCAAATATCCGAACACCTTCCTGTCGGCCGACGCCGACCTGCTGTTCGCCAAGGCCCCGCTGGACGCCATCCTCAAGGTCGCGCCGCCGGTTCGCGCCCTGGCCAACGAGTACGGGGTCGGTGAAAAGGAGGCCTCGGCCTATCTGCGCGCCGACTTCGCGATGGCCGACGACGACCTGACCGGCAATGTCGGCCTGCGCTACGTCCATACCGACCAGGAGTCGTCGGGCTACGCGCCGGACCTGAGCCAGATCCGCTTCTCACTGGGCTCGTCGACCACGACCCTGCCCAGCGTCACGCCGGTGCTGATCAAGCGCAAGTATCACGACTGGCTGCCCAGCCTGAACCTGCGCTACCAGCTGCGCGACGACGTGGTGCTGCGCGCCGCCGCCGCTCGGGTGATGTCGCGGCCGACCCTGTCGACCCTGTCGCCGTCGACGACGGTCAACGCCAACACCAGCTTCATCACCATCAACAATCCGATGGTCGACCCCTATCGCGCCAAGCAGCTGGACGTGTCGGTCGAGTACTATTTCGGCCACGGCGGCCTGCTCAGCGCCGCGCTGTTCTACAAGGACGTCCAGAACTTCGTCGTCTCGACCAGCCGCACCGAGAACATCAACGTCATCCTGACCGAGACCGGGGCGACCGTGCCGCGCAGCTTCACCATCTCGCAGCCCGACAACGGCGCAGGCGGCAAGCTGAAGGGCGCCGAGCTCGGCTTGCAGGCGCCGCTGACCTTCCTGCCGGGGCCGTTCGACGACTTCGGGGTGATCGCCAATTTCACCTATATCAGCGCCGACGACGTCGCCACGGTGCAGGGCGGACCGGCCCTCGCTTTGCCTGGCGTCTCGAAATACAGCTACAACCTGGTCGGCTACTACGAGAACGGCCGCCTCAGCGCGCGCCTGGCCTACAACTTCCGCAGCAAGTTCGTGAACGCCACCGCGTCCACCTTCGGCGACGGCAGCTACGCCCACTCGTACGGGCAGGTGGACTTCTCGGCGGGCTATGACCTGACCAAGAGCATCAGCCTGACGCTGGACGGCCAGAACCTGACCGACAGCGCCCGTATCGACCAGAACGTCTACGGCTATGCCCGTGGCTACGAGAACGTCGGCCGTCGATTCACGGCCGGGGTGCGCGCCAAGTTCTAGCCTCCTCCGGCTTGGCGCCTGCGCATGGGGCCGGAGGCCTTCCCCTCCGGCCCCGCCTTTTGTGCACAAGTGAAATGTAACTTCAAATATGCTTGCCTCGGCGCGAGGTGCGTGCCAGTTAGCGCTACCTTTTTCGGGGATCACGCCCCCTTGGCCGGCCCCCTTGGAGAGTAAGATCTTGACCTGCGTCCCCTTCCAGAAGCGAGATCCCCGCTGATGACCCGGATCACTGGCTTGCGGACGATCGACGTACGGTTCCCCACCAGCCGTTCGCTGGACGGGTCGGACGCGATGAACCCCGATCCCGACTACTCGGCCGCCTATGTCGTGCTCGAGACCGACACGCCCGGCCTGCAGGGCCATGGCCTGACCTTCACCATCGGGCGCGGCAACGAGCTGTGCGTGGCGGCCATCGAGGCCATGCGCCACCTGGTGGTCGGGCTGGAGCTGGATCGGGTCAAGGAAGACCCCGCCGGCTTCTGGCGGCGACTGACCGGTGACAGCCAGCTGCGCTGGGTGGGCCCCGACAAGGGCGTCATCCACCTGGCGACCGGCGCGGTGGTCAACGCCGTCTGGGACCTGTGGGCGCGCGCCGAGGGCAAGCCGGTCTGGGCGCTGGTGGCCGACATGTCGCCGGCCGAACTGGTCCGCGCCATCGACTTCCGCTACCTGACCGACTGCATCACGCCGGACGAAGCCCTGGCCCTGCTGGAGGCCCGCGCCGAGGGCAAGGCCCAGCGACGCGAGACGCTGCTGGCCGAGGGCTATCCCTGCTACACCACTTCGGCCGGCTGGCTGGGCTATGACGACGCCAAGCTGCGACGCCTGGCGCAAGAAGCCGTCGACGCCGGCTTCCGCCACATCAAGCTGAAGGTCGGCGCCGACCTGGAGGACGACATCCGCCGCGTCCGCGTGGCGCGCGAGGTGCTGGGTCCCGACCGCACCCTGATGATCGACGCCAACCAGGTCTGGGACGTCGATCAGGCGATCGACTGGGTCAACGCCCTGGCCTTCGCCAAGCCCTGGTTCATCGAAGAGCCCACCAGCCCCGACGACGTCTACGGCCACGCCAAGATCCGCGCCGGCATCGGCGAGGTCAAGGTCGCCACCGGCGAGATGTGCCAGAACCGCATCCTGTTCAAGCAGTTCATCATGAACCAGGCGATCGACGTCGTGCAGATCGACGCCTGCCGCCTGGGCGGGGTCAACGAAGTGCTGGCCGTGCTGCTGATGGCCGCCAAGTACGAGCTGCCGGTCTGCCCGCACGCCGGCGGCGTCGGCCTCTGCGAATACGTCCAGCACCTGTCGATGATCGACTATTTGTGCTTCGCCGGCACGCACGAGGGTCGCGTGATCGAATATGTCGATCACCTGCACGAGCACTTCGTCGAGCCCTGCGTGATCCGCGACGCGGCCTACATGCCGCCGCTGGCCCCGGGCTTCTCGATCGAGATGAAGGCTGCCTCGCTGGCCCAGTACGAGCACGCGCCGAAGGCGGCGGTCGAGCCGGCCCGCCTGGCCTACAGGTAGTCCAGCAGGCTGGGCGGCCCCGCTAGCGAGCCGTCGGCATTGAACATCTCGGCCAGCTTGTCACGCGAAGCCTGCAGCGCGACCATCTTGTCATAGACCGCCGGCGTCCAGCCGGCGGCTTCGCGCTCCTCGGCGGTCATGCCGGCGTAGCGGGTGATCATCGCCTTGCCGAAGCCGCCCTCGTCGTCGCCGGTCGACTGGAAGCTGGCCGTGATGGCGGCGCTGTCGCGCGACCGGATCTCGGCTTTCGCCAGGCTGATCTCATGGGCCGAGAACTGCTCGTCCTTGTTCAGGGCGATGGCCGACAGCGAACGGTCGTCGAAGCGGCGGAAGTCGATCTCGCCGCTGCCCGAGTCCTTGGCCGCTTCGGGGGCGAAGGCCAGCGCGTACTGTTTGTCCAGGGCCGTGCGGACGTCGCCGGCCACCTTGCCGAAGTCGCGGGTCTTGGCCCCGGCCACGGCGCTGCCGGTCTCGGTCATATAGGCCGCGACGCTGTCGTGCGCGATGCCCGCGGGGGCGAGGCCCGGGCGGGCGATGGCCTGCTTGCGACCCTCGACCAGGGCGTCGTGCTCCTGGCTCCAGACGGCGGAGGCCTTCTCTTCCGGACCGGCGGCTTCGGACTGGTCGAGGGCGGCCTGGTAGAGGCTGGCATAGTCGCCGGTCAGCCGGGCCTGAGCGGCGGGACCGGCCAGGGCGGCGTCGTGCTGGCTCTTCAGGGCCAGGGCCGCGACGACCTGCTGGTCGAGCGGAAAGCCGCTCCCCACTTGGCCGCCCTTGTTGCTGGCCACGGCGTGGAGGGTCCGGCGGTCGAGGCCGGAGAGGTCGATGGTCGCGTCGCCGTCCTTCAGCGCGCTGGACGCCTTGGCCGCTTTCAGCTGGGCGCCGATCTGGGCGCGGGCCTCGGCGACGACGGTCTCGATCGTGCGGGAGTCGGTCTGGGCCTTCAGCGCCGCCTGGGCGGCCGCCGACAGGGTGACGTTGACCGCCGGGGTGTTGATCGTCGGGCTCTGGTCGCGGGGCTGGCCATAGCCGGTCGCCTGGTTGGCGCGCTGCGTCGCCGTCTGCCCGGCGGTCAGGCCGGGGGCGTAGGTCGACGAATACGGATTGATCGTCGTCATGACGCGGGGAACTCAAGCGAATCAGACGCTTGAGGATACCAGCGGTGGACGGGGCAGGGCCAGCCTATGGTTAATAGGTCGCAACCTTTGGGACGGCGCGCATCCCTGAAGCTCAAAAATCCGTGTCATCCCGGCCGAAGCGCAGCGTAGAGCCGGGACCCAGGGGCGGCGCGCACGGCGTTCACGCACCCCCTGGGTCCCGGACAGCCTCTGCGAGGCTTCCGGGATGACACGGGTTTGGGTGGTGAAGGTTTGAAGCGGCCTACCCCAAAACCCCCGTCAGCAGCGGCCGGGCGAACAGCTCCGCCGCCTCGTCGCGCTCGAGCCCTGGCGCCCAGGCGCCCAGCGACGCCGCCGCGTTCAGCATCGAGTTGATCATGTGGGCGGCGATGCTGGGATCGATCGGGCGGATCGAGCCGTCGGCGATGCCGTCCGAGATGATCGAGGCGAACCGCTGCCAGCCGCGCGCATAGCCGTCGGCCATGTCGTGCCGCAGCGTCTCCGGCAAGGCTCCCATCGACGAGGCCCGCAGCAGCGGCCCGTGCTCGGACAGCTGGTAGCTGGTCAGGCCGGCGGTCGTCGAGGCCAGCTGGGTCCAGCTGTCGGCGGCGAGGCCGCGGGCGTCCAGCTGCGAGCGGCGGGTGACGGTGAAGGTGCGCTCGAAGCAATCGGCGACCAGGGCGTCCTTGTCCTCGTGGTGGTGGTAGAACGAGCCCTTGGTCACGTTCAGCGCCGCCGAGATGTCCTCGACCGAGGCCCCACGATAGCCGCGTTGGTTGATCAGCCGGGTGGCGGCGACCAGGAAGGTCTCGCGCCACTCCAGCCCCTCGGGTGACAGCGGGGTTGGGTCGGGCAGGGGCAGGGGCGACCAGGTCCGGCCGCCGGCTGGCAGGCCGTTCAGCAGGATATCGCCCAGCCGGTCGCGCACCCGGCCATAGTCCTCGATGTCGTAGCGGCGCAGCCAGGTGCCCGACCAGAACACCTGCTCCATCAGCAGGTGCGTGCGGGCGTTGCGCTGGCGCTTGTCCAGGTGGGCCAGGGACGGATCGTCGAAGAAGCCGCGCACCCGGCGGAACAGGTCGTTGAAGGCGCCCACGACGGAACCGCGCAGGGGCTCCTTCAGGGCCTTGATCTCGGTGAAGCTGGTCAGGGGCGTGGCCTCGCCCAGACGGACGCGGCGGTTCAGGTCGAGATAGAGGTCCAGGAACTTCAGGATCCGCGCGGACGGCGTCGTCTCGGCGGCGGCCTCCTCGACCATGGCCTCGAAGCGTTCCAGGCCACGCATGAAGCAGGCGGCGGCCAAGTCGTCCTTCTTGCGATAGTAGTAGGTGACGCTGGTGGTGTTTAAGCCCACCTTGGCGGCGACGTCGGCCAGGGTCATGCCGCGCACGCCCTGACGGTTCAGGATCGCCGTGGCCGCGGCCAGGATCGTCTCCTTCTTGCGGGCGTAGCGCGCCGTCGCCGCCCCCGCGATCCGACCGTCATCCATCGCATCCATCCCCAAGTCGCGCCGCCCATCGGCGGTTGCGCCGGCTTGGACGATCGCGTCCAACTTAGGCGCCCACCGGGCCGGCTTAAAGGCCGGTCCGTCCGTCGGGAGACAATAACCCGGCCTTAGAGCCAAGGTTTGTCAGTATTGTTTCAGAACGGGGTGTTTTCGGGGGCGCGGCTACGGTGTCATCCCGGCCGGAGCGCAGCGTAGAGCCGGGACCGCGGCAAACACCGGCGCTTCCGGCGGTCCCGGATAGCCTCTCCGAGGCTTCCGGGATGACAGGGTGGGTGAGAGTCTACGACGCCTTCAGCGCGCTCGGACGCTYGGCGACCAGGGCCGTGGCGATGGCCTGGGCCAGGGCGATGGGGGAGAGCGGCTTGGCGATGGCCCCGTCCATGCCGGCGGCCAGGTAGGCGGCCTGCTGGTGGGCCATGGCGTTGGCGGTCATGGCCAGGATCGGCACGGCGCCAGCCGGGCCCTTGAAGGCGCGGATGCGTTGGGTGGCCTCGACCCCGTCCATGCCGGGCATCTGGATGTCCATCAGGATCAGGTCGAAGCCCGCGCGCGCCGCCGCCACGCCCTGGATACCGTCCTCAGCGGTGGTGATGTGCGCGCCCAGAGCTTCCAGCATGCGGCCGGCGATCAGGCGGTTGGTGGCGTTGTCCTCGACCAGCAGCACGCGCAGGCCGGCGAATAGCGCGGTGTCGGCCTCGTCGGTCTGGGCCTCCGGCTCCGCGCAGGCGTCGGCCTCGATCTCGAGCCAGAAGGTCGAGCCCCGGTCAAGCTTGCTCTCGAAGCCGACCTCGCCGCCCATCAGCTCGGCCAGGCGCCGGCAGATGGCCAGGCCCAGGCCCGAGCCGCCGAACCGGCGCGTCGTCGAGCCGTCGCCCTGGCGGAAGCGCTCGAACAGCTGCTTGCCGGCCTCCTCGCCGATGCCGACGCCGGTGTCGTCGATCTCGAACCGCAGCGTGACGCGATCGCCGCTGCTCCGGCCTGAGAGCCGCGCGACCACGCCGCCCTCCAGCGTGAACTTCACGGCGTTGCCCAGCAGGTTGAACAGGGCCTGGCGCAGCCGCAGTGGATCGGTGGCCGCCCAGCCCAGATCCGGTGACGCCTCGACCCGCAGGTACAGGCCCTTGGCCTCGGCCTGGGGCCGCAGCATGTCGGCGACGCCGCGCATCAATTCGACCGGGTCGACCGGCTCGGGCATCAGCTCCAGCTTGCCAGCCTCGATCTTCGAGAAGTCGATGATGTCGTTCAGCAGCTCCGACAGCATCTCGCCGCAGCCCAGGGCCTCGTTCAACAGGCGGCGGCCGTCGTCGGTCAGAGTCTCGTTCTTCAGCAGGTGCAAAACGCCCAGCACCCCGTTCATCGGCGTGCGGATCTCGTGGCTCATATTGGCCAGGAACTGGCTCTTGGCCTCGGCCGCGCCCAGGGCCGCGTCGCGAGCCTCGACCAGTTCGGTGACGTCCTGGCTGATGCCGATCACGTCCCAGGCGTCGGGGCTGGAGCCGCGCACGCCGCGCCAGGCCGCGTGCATGTGAGCCCAGGCGTCGGTGGCCGGGTCGCGATAACGGTAGTCGATCACCGCGTGCTCGCCGGTGCGCAAGGTGTGGGCGAAAGCCTCCCACACCCGGGCGCGGTCCTCGGCGTGGACCGACGCCGTCATCTCCGACATGGTCATGGTCCGCACCCCGCCCTGCGGCGCGCTGGGGGTAGGGATGTCCTGGTCGAAGACGTAGACGCCCTTGCGCGGATTGAACCGCCAGACATAGACCCCGGCCGCGCTGCGCAGCAGTTCGTTTGAGCGCTCGGCCTGCTGGCGGGCGATCTCGCGGGCGCGATCCTCGCTGAAGTCCTGGAAGACGATCAGCAGGCCGTCGCCCTCGAGCACCTTGGTCTGAGAGCGCACCCACAACCAGCCGCCGCCCTTGCGGGCCAGGCGGTGCTGCGAGCGGGCCTGGCCGGCGCTGCGCAGCGAGTCGGCGATGGCGTGGAACACGTCGGTGTCGTGCAGGTGGAAGAAGTCGCGGATCTGGCGGCCCAGGGTGTCCTCGGCCGTCCAGCCGGTCAGGTCGGTCCAGGCCGGATTGACGCGGATGATCACGTCGTTCCGCAGCAGCACGAACATGTCGAGGCTGCTCTGAAAGAACCAGTCGGCGGCGGCGGCTTCGATTCTGGAGGCAGCCTCGGAATCCAAGTGCTTGCCCATCCCGTCTCCCTCGTTTTCAATCGATATGCGCAGGGTCGGGTAAAGTTTACGTTGCGGCATAACGCCTCGACGACGGGTCCTGATCCAAGCCAACAAAAGTCGTCAAAAAGGGGAGCGCAGGGATTTGAGTACGCCGGAAGCCGTGGGACTGTCGTCTGACCGACTGAAGCGCATCGAGAGCTTCATCAAGGCCAAGTATATCGATACCGGTAAACTGCCTTGCGCCCTGACCCAGGTCTGGCGGCGCGGGCAACTGGCCTATACCTCTGTTCTAGGCAGCGCCGATGTCGAGCGGGGAAAACCGCTGGCGGCCGACAGCCTGTTCCGCATCTATTCGATGACCAAGCCGGTCACCAGCGTGGCCTTCATGATGTTGGTCGAGGACGGGCTGGCGGCCCTGGACGATCCGGTTCACCGCTTCATCCCGGCCTGGCGCGATCTGGGCGTGTTCGCCGGCGGCGTGGCCGGAACGTTCCAGACCAAGCGCGCGACCGAGCCGATGCGGGTCCTCGACCTGCTGCGCCATACCTCGGGCCTCACCTACGGCTTCCAGCAGCGCACCAATGTCGACGCCGCCTATCGCAAGCTGAAACTGGACGGGATCGACAGCGAGGGCGGGCTGCGGGGCTTCGTCGACACCCTGGGAACCGTGCCGCTGGAGTTCTCGCCGGGCGAGGCCTGGAACTATTCGGTCTCGACCGACGTGCTGGGCTATCTGGTCGAGCTCATTTCGGGGATGCCGTTCGACGTCTTCCTGAAGACCCGGATCTTCGACCCGCTGAAGATGGTCGACACCGGCTTCTTCGTGCCCGAGGACCAGCGCGACCGCTTCACCGCCTGCTACGCCCTGACCCCGTCGGGCAAGGTGGTGCTGCAGGACGATCCGGAGAAGAGCCCGTTCCTGAAGGACCCGTCGGTGAAGTCCGGCGGTGGCGGCCTGATCTCGACGGCCGACGACTACATGCGCTTCTGCCGGATGCTGCTGAACGGCGGCGAGCTGGACGGGGCGCGGCTGCTCAGTCCCAAGACCATCAAGCTGATGACCATGAACCACCTGCCGGGAGCCAAGGAGCTGGTGCAGTCCTCGCGGTCGCTGTTCAGCGAGGCGGTGTTCGAGGGCCTGGGCTTCGGCCTCGGCTTCGCCATGACCATCGACCAGGCCCGGACCAAGAACCTTGGCTCGCTGGGCGAATATTTCTGGGGCGGCATGGCCTCGACGGCGTTCTGGGTCGATCCGGTCGAGGACCTGGCCGTGGTCTTCCTGACCCAGCTGATGCCGTCGAGTTCATACCCGATCCGGCGGGAGCTGCGGACGCTGGTGTATTCGTCGTTCACGGAGGCGGCGGGGTAGGGAGCCCATCAAAACCAACCCTGTGTCATCCCGGCTCTCCGCTTCGCTACGGCCGGGATGACAGGATGGGTTAAATTCACGGCAGCATGTACCGCGGCAACCCGGCCGCCAGCGCGTCGATCGCCGCGCGCACGCGCAGCGGCAAGTGCGGGGCGCGGGGCCAGATCAGGTGGGTGTCGAAGACCAGCCCGGGACGATCCTTCAGGACCCGCTCCAGCCGCCCGGCCGCGACGTGGTCGTTGACCATCCAGCACGGCAGCCAGGCCAGGCCCAGGCCGGCGACGGCGGCGTCGGTCAGGGCCTCCAGGTCGTCGAAGCGCACGCGGCTGGCGGTGAACAGCTCGATCTCGGGCCCGCCGTCCACCGGAAAGCGCCAGCTGCGCCGACGGTCGCTGCGGCCGTAGACAAGGCACGCATGGCCGGCGATCTCGTCCAGGGTCTCGGGCCGGCCCGCGCGATCCAGATAGGCCGGCGCCGCGCAGACGGTCATGCGCTGGCCCGCCACGCGCCGGCCCATCAGCCCGCTGTTGTCGGGCAGGGCGCCGTTGCGGACGGCCAGGTCGAAGCCGTCCTCGATCAGGTCGGCCGGGCGGTCGCTGAAGGCCATCTCCAGCTCCAGGCCCGGATAGGCGCGGACCAGCTCCAGMAGGATCGGCGCGACGCAGCGGCGGCCGAAGATCACCGGCGCGGTGACCCGCAGCTTGCCCGACGGCTCGGCGCGTCCTGATTCCAGCGCCGCCTCGCCGGCCTCCAGTTCGGCCAGGGCCCGCACGCAGCGCTCGTAGAACAGCTGGCCGTCGTTGGTCAGGCTCTGACTGCGGGTCGAGCGGTGGAACAGGCGAACGCCCAGCCGGGCCTCCAGCCGGGCGATGGTCTTGCCCACGGTCGAGCGCGACTGGCCCAGCCGCGTCGCCGCCGCCGCGAAGCCGCCGGCTTCCACCGCCTCGACGAAGGCGGCCACGCCCGCCAGCCGTTCGCTCATGATCGCCTCCTATTGACGACATGATGTCTACAATGATCGGAAAACATAGCGCCACTGAAGAAATATTGCGCGCCTATGGTTCCACCGATCGGCCCGAACGGCCACGGCAAGGAAGACAGACCATGAGCGAGCGGATGAAGATCTGGACCATCGACCGGCTGGGCGCAGACCGCCTGACCCTCGGCGACGCCTCGATCCCGACGCCGGGGCCGGGCGAGGTGCTGGTCCGGACCCGGGCGATCTCGCTGAACTATCGCGACAAGCTGGTGCTGGAAAACGGCATGGGCATGCAGCTGAACTTCCCGTTCACGCCCGTCTCCGACCTCGCCGGCGAGGTCGCGGCGATCGGCGAGGGCGTGAGCCGCTTTTCCGCCGGTGACCGGGTGATCTCGACCTTCATCCCGCACTGGATCGACGGTCGGCCGTCCGGCAGCGCCGCCGCGCCCGGCTATCCGACCCTGGGCGGCAAGTATCCGGGCGTCGCGGCCGAGTACGTGGTCCTGTCCGAGCAGGCCCTGACCGCCGCCCCCACCACCATGACCGACGCGGAGGCCAGCACCGTGCCGGTGGCCGGCGTCACCGCCTGGTTCGCCCTGGTCGAGGAGGGCCATCTGGCGCCTGGCCAGACGGTGCTGCTGCAAGGCACCGGCGGCGTCTCGCTGTACGGCGTGCAGATCGCCAAGGCGGCCGGAGCGCGCGCCATCGTCACCTCGAGCGACCCGGCCAAGCTGGAGCGGGCCAAGGCCTTGGGCGCCGACCACGGGATCGACCGCCGGACCGGCGACTGGGCCCAGGCCGCCGTCGACCTGACGGAAGGGCGCGGCGTCGACCACGTGCTGGAAGTGGCTGGCGGGGCCAGCTTCGGCCAGTCCCTGACGGCGGTGGCCGTGCGCGGCCAGATCGCCGTGATCGGCCTGCTGGACGGCGAGACCCTGAGCGGCTCGGTCTATCCGCTGCTGCTGAAGCAGGTCGGCGTGCGCGGCATCGTGGTCGGCCATCGCCGGGCCCAGGAGGACTTCGTCCGCTTCGCCGACGCCCACGCGTTGAAGCCGGTCATCGACCAGATCTACGATTTCGCCGAACTGCCGGCGGCCCTGGCGCACCTGGATCGCGGCCCGTTCGGCAAGATCGTGCTGACGGTCTGAAGACAAAGAAGCGGCGCGGGATGCCCTCCCGCGCCGAGTTGCGCTTTACCTAAGTCCGACGCATTGCGAGCAATACGCCACGCTCGCGGAATCACCGGCTTCGAAATGTCAGGACGCGTGCAAGTCGCGTCCAAAGCCCATGACTTCCCGCGAACGTCCTCCCCAGCGCGGATCATTCTCTCTGGATATCAGGTAAATGCGACGCCACGCCCCCACGCGGCCGCCGCATCCGCCCTCCGGATGATCTCGGCTGAAACTCTCTTTTCGAATTTGTAGTATGTTGGAAAATCCGTCAACGGGCGGCGCTTCGCGCAGGGGCGCCGTGACGGAGGTCTGGACATCTTCGCCGGACCATGCAGGCTGGCTTCAAACAACCGTTCAAACCAAGAGCAGGGGTGGAACCGCCATGGCCGCGATCAACGCCGTCACCGATCTTTCCGTCGAAGGCGACATCGGCGTCGTCACGCTGAACTCGCCGCCGGTCAACGCGCTGTCGGCCGCCGTTCGCGAGGGGCTGAAGGGCGCCTTCGAGGCCGCCATCGCCGATCCGACCGTCCAGGCCATCGTGCTGATCTGCGAGGGCAAGACCTTCATCGCCGGCGCCGACATCACCGAGTTTGGCAAGGCCATGACCGGCCCCACCCTGCAGGACGTCCAGAACGTCATCGAGAACTCGCCCAAGCCGGTGGTCGCGGCGATCCACGGCACGGTGCTGGGCGGCGGGCTGGAAGTGGCCCTGGTCGCCCACTACCGCGTCGCCGTGCCGTCGGCCAAGGCGGGCCTGCCGGAAGTGAACATCGGCCTGCTGCCGGGGGCCGGCGGCACCCAGCGCCTGCCGCGCATCGTCGGCGTCGAGAAGGCGTTGGAGATGGTCACCACCGGCCAGCACGTGCCGGCCAAGGCGGCCCTGGCCATGGGCCTGTTCGACTCGATCGTCGAGGAAGGCGCCCTGCGCGATGGGGCCATCGCCTTCGCCCGCGTGGTGCTGGCCGAGGACCGGCCGTTGAACAAGGTCCGCGAGCTGAACGACAAGGTCGAGGCCGCGCGCGGCAAGCCCGCGATCTTCGCCGACTTCCGCAAGGCCAACGCCAAGAAGTTCCGCGGCTTCCACGCGCCCGAGGCCAACATCAAGTGCATCGAGGCGGCGGTGAACCTGCCCTTCGACGAGGGGCTGAAGGAAGAGCGCCGGCTGTTCATGGAGCTGATGACCGGCAGCCAGTCGGCCGCCCAGCGTTATGTGTTCTTCGCCGAGCGCCAGGCCGCCAAGATCCCCGACGTGCCGGACGACACCGCGACCATCCCCGTCAAGAAGGTCGGCGTGATCGGGGCCGGCACCATGGGCGGCGGCATCTCGATGAACTTCCTCAACGCCGGCGTGCCGGTGACGATCATCGAGGCCAAACAGGAGAACCTGGAGCGCGGCGTCGGGGTCATCCGCAAGAACTACGAGAACACCGCCAAGAAGGGCCGGCTGACGGCCGACGACGTCGAAAAGCGCATGGGCCTGCTGACCCCTTCGATGAACCTCGAGGACCTGGCCGACTGCGACCTGATCATCGAGGCCGTGTTCGAGCTGATGGAGATCAAGCAGGAGGTGTTCGGCAAGCTGGACAAGATCGCCAAGCCCGGCGCGATCCTCGCTTCGAACACCTCGTATCTTGACATCGATGTGATCGCCGCCTCGACCTCGCGCCCCGAGAGCGTGATCGGCCTGCACTTCTTCTCGCCGGCCAACGTCATGCGCCTCTTGGAGATTGTGCGCGGCGAGAAAACCGACAAGTCGGTGATCGCGACCGCGATGCAGATCGGCAAGAAGATCGGCAAGGTCGCGGTGCTGGTCGGCAACTGCCACGGCTTCGTCGGCAATCGCATGCTGGCCCAGCGCCAGCGCGAGGCCCAGAAGCTGATCCTGGAAGGCGCCATGCCGTGGGACGTCGACCGGGTGCTGTACGACTTCGGCCTGCCGATGGGGCCGTTCGCCATGAGTGACCTGGCTGGCCTCGACATTGGCTGGGACCCGGCCAAGACCTCGTCCTCGACGGTGCGCGAAGTGCTCTGCGAGATGGACCGCCGCGGCCAGAAGAACGGTGCGGGCTTCTACGACTACGACGAGAACCGCAACGCCAAGCCCTCGCCCGTGGTCGAGCAGCTGATCCTGGACTTCGCCGAGAAGCGCCAGATCCAGCGCCGCGCGATCAGCGACCAGGAGATCCTGGAGCGCTGCCTGTATCCGATGGTCAACGAGGGCGCGAAGATCCTGGAGGAAGGCAAGGCCATCCGGGCGTCCGACATCGATATCGTCTGGATCAACGGCTACGGCTGGCCGGTCTATCGCGGCGGCCCGATGTTCTGGGGCGAGCTGGTGGGCTTGGATAAGATCCTGGCCAAGATGAAGGAATTCCAAGCCGCCCACGGCGACGACTTCAAGCCGTCGGCCCTGCTGGAACGGCTGGCAGCCGAGGGCAAGGGGTTCAAGGACGCTTAGGGGCTCGGCCCTCCCAATTTCTAATAGCGTGTCATCCCGGCCGTAGCGCGCAGCGCGTAGAGCCGGGACCCAGGGGCGGCGCGCACGGCGTTCACGCACCCCCTGGGTCCCGGACAGCCTCTGCGAGGCTTCCGGGATGACACGGGTTTTTGCGTTTCAGGAAGACCATCCATGACCACCATCGCCGCCATGATGTCCGCCGACTACGGCACCCTGGGCGACATTCTGCGGATCCGCGCCCAGGAAGGTCCCAACCATCCGGCCGTGATCATGGAGACCGGCGAGGCCGTCACCTACGCCGAGTTCGACGCCCTCGTTGACCGCGTCGCCGCCGCCCTGCAGCGTGACGGGATCGCGGCGGGAGAAGCCGTCGCCGTCTGCGCCCTGTCGTCGATCCCCTATGCGGCGGTGTTCCTGGGCGCCTTGCGGGCCGGCGTCGCCGTGGCCCCGATCGCGCCGTCCTCGACCCCCGAGGCCATCGCCGGCATGGTCGCCGACTGCGGGGCCAGGCTGGTCTTCCTCGACGCGGGCGTGGCCGAGGCGCAAGCGCCGGCGCCGATCCCCGTCCGCCAGATCGCGCTCGACGGTTCGGCGGCTGGCGAGGCGTTCGAGGCTTGGCTCGCCCCGGTGGACGCGCGGCCGACGCCGGTCGCCATCGGTCCCGAGCAGCCGTTCAACATCATCTATTCCAGCGGCACGACCGGCACGCCCAAGGGCATCGTCCAGTCGCACGGCATGCGCTGGAAGCACGTCTTCCGGGGCGACGCGGTCGGCTATGGGCCCGAGGCGGTGACCCTGCTGTCGACGCCGCTCTATTCGAACACCACCCTGGTCTGCTTCTTCCCCACCCTGGCCGGTGGCGGGACCGTGGTGCTGATGAGGAAGTTCGACGCCGGCAAGTATCTGGAGCTGGCCCAGAAACACCGCATGACCCACACCATGCTGGTGCCGGTGCAGTATCGCCGCCTGATGGAACGGCCCGACTTCGACGCCTACGACCTGTCCTCGACCCACGTGAAGTTCTGCACCAGCGCCCCGTTCGCGGCCGAGCTGAAGGCCGATGTGCTCAAGCGCTGGCCCGGCGGCCTGGTCGAGTATTTCGGCATGACGGAGGGGGGCGGCACCTGCATCCTGATGGCCCACGAACATCCAGACAAGCTGCACACGGTCGGCCGCCCGGCCCCGGGCCACGACATCCGCCTGATCGACGAGGACGGCGGGGAGGTCGGTCCCGGCGTGGTCGGCGAGATCGTCGGCCGCTCGGCCGGCATGATGAACGGCTATCACGGCCGCCCCGACAAGACCGCCGAGGCCACCTGGACCTCGCCCGAGGGCGAACGCTTCATCCGCACGGGCGATGTCGGCCGCTTCGACGAGGACGGCTTTCTCACGCTGATGGACCGCAAGAAGGACATGATCATCAGCGGCGGCTTCAACATCTATCCGTCCGACCTGGAGGCGGTGCTGGTCCAGCATCCGGCCGTGCTGGAAGCGGCGGTGGTCGGCGTGCCCTCCGACGCCTGGGGCGAGACGCCGGTGGCGTTCGTGGCGCTGAAGCCCGGCGCGCCCGCCGAGCCCGAGACGATCAAGACCTTCGTCAACGGCCAGGTCGGCAAGACGCAAAGACTGGCCCAAGTGCAGATCGTCGACAGTCTTCCGCGCAGCCACATCGGCAAGGTGCTGAAGCGGGAACTGCGCGACACCTGGCAAAACTCGCCTACCGCCTAGCTATTTTTGCCGCGACGGCGCGCCGCATTAGGCCAGGTGGAATCGATGAATACGGTTGCTTAACCATATGGTGCGGCCATCAGGTCGCCCGGTTCGTCGAGAAACGCGTCCAGAAGCCATGCTCCCGAAGCCCGCCGCCGCTCCGATCGCCTCCCCTGAAGGGAAGACTCGCCTTCGCGCCCCGGGAGTCCCGATCGATTTCGACGCCGTCGCCAAGGCGCTGGGCGCCGCCGGCCATGCTTCCGATCTTGACCAGCGCCTGGCGGGCCGCTTCGCCCGTCCCGTCGCCGCCCGCGCCTTCGCCGACCGCGTGGAGGCCACCGCCGCCGCGCTGAAGGCCATGGGCGTGCGGCCCGGCGGCGTCTGTGTCGTCTCGGCCCTGGCCGATCCCGAAACCCTGGCTGGCGTCGCCGCCGCGGGCCTGAAGGCCTGGCTGGTCGACGTCGACCCGTTCAGCGCCATGTTCGACACCGGTCACCTGCGCGCCCGCCTGCCCGAGGCTTCCGGCCCGCTGGAGGCCATCGTTCCCGCCGCCGCCCACGGCCGCGCTCCCGACATGCGCGCCTGGGCCGCCTTCCGCGCCGAGACCGGCCTGCCGATCCTGGTCGACGCCGCCGGCGCCTTCGACGTGGTGATCGAGGCGCCTGTTCCTGTTTTAGTGGGTCTGCCCGCTGGGCAGGGCGTGTTCGTCGCCTGCGAGGACGCCACCCCGGTCAACGCCATCGAAGCCGCTCCGTTCGTCGGCGACGACGGACTGGCCACGTGGCCGGGCCTGCGTCAGCGCCTGTGCGGCACGGCCCAGCAACTGCGCGTCCTGCTGCTGGACAGCGGCGTCGGCTTCCAGCCGGGCTGGGGCATGAGCTGGATCTCGCCGACCTGCGCGCTGAGCCTGCCCACCGACGACGCCGGGGCCGTGGCCTGGAAGCTCCAGGCGGCGGGTGTCGCGGCCAGCTGCGCTGTCCGCGACCATGCGCTGGACACCGACGGCACGCCGGTCGCCGACCACCTGGCGGCCTCGACCGTGGTGCTGACCCTGGATCCGAGCCTGGATATCGAGGCGCTGGACCGGCTGTGTGATGCGCTAAGGGGTGCGGTGGCCTGATTTGATCCCTCTCCCATAGGGAGGGGGGTAGGGGTGAGGGGTTACACCCTCACCAAGTCCGCGCCGAAGCCTGAAGCCTCGTAACCTCTCACCCTCCCACCGCTTCGCGGCGGGCCCCTCCCTCTCTCTAAGAGAGAGGGTTTTCGTGGGCGTATTTCTCCACCCTCGCCACCCGTTCGGCCTTCTCCGTCTCGCTCAAGAACGAGCCCGTGAAGCTGTTCTTGGCCAGGGTGACGATCTCGTCCCGTGTCAGCCCCACCGCGTCGGCCGTCGCCAGGTAGTTCTCCAGCAGATAGCCGCCGAAATAGGCCGGGTCGTCGGAGTTCACCGTCGCCTTCAGGCCCAGGGCCAGCATCTTCTTCAGCGGGTGGACGTCCAGGCTGGGCACGCCGCACAGCTTCAGGTTCGACAGCGGGCAGACCGTCAGGGTGGTGCCGTCCTTGACCAGGCGCGCGGTCAGGGCCTCGTCCTCCAGCGCACGGTTGCCGTGGTCGATGCGGTCGACCTTCACTAGGTCGATGGCTTCCCAGACGTATTCGGGTGGGCCTTCCTCGCCGGCGTGGGCCACGACCTTGAGACCGAGATCGCGGGCGGCCTGCATGACGCGGGCGAACTTGGCCGGCGGGTGGCCGACCTCCGAGCTGTCCAGGCCCACGCCCGCCAGCTTGTTCAGCCACGGCTTGGCCAGCTCCAGGGTCTCGAAGGCGCTGTCTTCCGACAGGTGGCGCAGGAAGCAGAGGATCAGCTTGGACGTGACGCCCAGGGTCTTTTCCGCCTCGTCCATCCCGGCCAGCAGGCCTTCCATCACTACGCCGAAGGCGATGCCGCGATCGGTATGGGTCTGGGGGTCGAAGAAGATCTCGGCGTGGGTCCCGCCGTCCTCGGCCAGGCGCTTGAAATAGGCCAGGGCCAGGTCCTTGAAGTCCTCGGCCGTCTGCAGCACGCCCGCGCCCTGATAATAGATGTCCAGGAAGTCCTGCAGGTTCGAGAAGGCGTAGGCGGCGCGGATCTCGTCGACCGAGGCGTAGGGCAGGGTGATGCCGTTGCGCTGGGCCAGCGCGAACATCAGCTCGGGCTCGAGGCTACCCTCGATGTGCATGTGCAGCTCGGCCTTGGGCAGGCCGCGAACGAATTGGGCGAAAGCGGTGTCGGTCATGGGGGAGTTATGAGCCCCTGCCGCTGACGGTTTCAACCGTCTCCTTCTCCCCTTGCGGGAGAAGGTGTCAGCGAAGCTGACGGATGAGGGGTTTCTAGGCGTCGCCGGTGCGACCCCTCACCCGACCCTTCGGGCCACCCTCTCCCGCAAGGGGAGAGGGAAGCTTTAAATCGCTAGTGCGCGGCCGCGCTTGGCCGCGTCGCCGGCCTGCTGGCCCTCACGACATCGGGTTGGCGGGCGGCGACGGGCCTTCGGGCAGGGGGATGAACTCGTCGTGGTCAAGGTCGGGCAGCTTCATGCGGCCGGCTCGCCAGTCGGCCTTGGCCTGTTCGATGCGGTCCTTGGACGAGGACACGAAGTTCCACTCGATGAAGCGCGGACCGATCGGCTCGCCGCCCATCAGCATGACGGTCGAGCGCTCGATCGCCTTGAAGACGATGGTGTCGCCGGGGGCGAACACGGCCATCTGGGCCGTGACCAGCTCGCGGCCGTCGACCTCGACCCGGCCGGCGGCGACATAGGCGGCGCGTTCGGCATATTCGGCCGGCAGGGCCGCGACCGTGCCCGGCTCCAGCTCCCAGTGCACGTAGAATAGCGGCGAATAGACCGGCACATTGGCCTTGGCGCCGAACGCCTCGCCAGCGATCAGCCGCGCCTTCAGGCCGCCGTTCTCGTAGTAGGGCAGGTCGGCCGGGCCTTCGTGGTGCGTGAAGCTGGGATCGACTTCCTCGAATTCCTTGGGCAGGGCCACCCAGGCCTGCATGCCGTCCATGCGGCCGCCGTGCTCGCGCAGGCCTTCGAAGCGTTCGGAGTGGGTGATGCCGCTGCCGGCGGTCATCCAGTTGACCTCGTGCGGCTTGATCACCGCCAGCGAGCCGACGCTGTCGCGATGGGTGATCTCGCCCGCGAACAGGTAGCTCAAGGTCGAGAGGCCAATGTGCGGGTGGGGGCGCACGTCGGCGTTCTTGGCGAAGCCCGGCAGGAAGTCGGCCGGGCCCATGTGGTCGAGGAAGGTGAACGGCCCGACCATGCGATGGGCGTGGAACGGCAGGACCCGCCCGACCTCGAAGTTTCCGAGGTCCTTGCGGCGGGCTTCGAAGACGAGGTCGATCATGGGTAGGCTCCGGCGAAGATGCGCGGAACTTAGCCGGGAGCGGGCGGCGTCGTCTTGTCGAAAGATGCGCCGCCCGTCGTCGCGTTCGAAGCCTCGGGCAGGCGATCCGCACCGAGCGGCCCGCCGGTCCGGCTAGCCGACGTACTGGAACCACTGCATCTGCAGGCAGGTGTCGTTGTAGTCGTTGTCGCCGGCGTCCTCGCTGTTGAACAGGTACTTGCCCATGTAGATGGTCGCGCCGCTGTTCAGGGTGTCCTGCATGTAGAGCACCTGCGACCACTGCTGGCCGCCGTTGGTCCCGATCCAGACCGTGTAGTTGTTGGATGGATCGGCGGCCTGGAAGAAGCCCTGGCCGATCTGGGTGGGCTGCCCGCCGCCGGTGCTGGCGCCTTGGGCGGTGAAGATCACCGCTCCGCTGCTGTCCTTGACCTGGATGAACTGCTGGTAGCCCGCCTGCACGACGGCGGACCAGAAGACGATCTTGCCCTGGGGCAGGTTGACGGCGATTCCAGCGCCGCTGACGGGTCCGATCGACATGGTCGCCTCCTCAGCCGATGCTGTTGAACCACGTGATCGACACGTGGCTGTCGTTGAAGTCCTGGTCGGCGCCGTCTTCGGAGATGAAGTTGAAGTTGCCGCACATGATCGTGGCGCCGAGCGAGACGGTGATCTCGTCCCACAGGACCGACGACCACTGCTGGCCGCCGTTGATCCCGACATAGAGCAGGCAAGCGCCGTTCGCCCCCACCACGAACGAGCCCTCGCCGATCTGGGTGGGCGAGTGCCCGCCCGGCGAGGATCCCGTCGCCTGGAAGACCGTGGCGCTGGAGGCGTCGACGAGCTTGACGAACTGGTTGTAGGCGGCCTGGGTGGTGACCGTCCAAATGGCGGTCTTGCCGGGCGGCAGGGTCACCGCCACGCCGTTGCCGGATACGGGACCGACGCTCATTGGCGGCTCCTCTTGAGGCTGGGTTTGACGCGGGTGGCGGCCACGGCGGTCTTGCACACGAAGGCCGGCTGCTGCGCCTTCAGGGCGCCGCAGACCTGCGAGGCCATGGTGGTTTGCTGCTGGGCCGTGAAGGTGTTGGGGAAAGGCTGGGCCGTCTGAAACACCCGGCCATACTGCTGGTACAGGGCGTTGTTCATGATCTGCGGCTGGGTCCAGAACGAGGCGTTCGAGACCAGCAAGGTGCGCCAGGGCGAACCCTGCGGCAGGTCCTGGGACGAGACGATGTAGTTCTTCATCGGCAGGCCAGTCATCAGGGTGGTGAAGCTGGTGGCGTCGGTCGCGCAAGGCGTGGCCTGGGCGCAGGTCGCGGCGCTGGACACGAAGGCGTCGCTGTACAGCAGGGGCTGCGGAGTCTGGCCCCAGGGCGCCGGCGTCACGTACAGCGGCGTCACCGGACCGTAGTAGTTCACGAAGAACGACTGCTCGGAAAAGCCCATGTCGCTGCTGGCCTGGCCTGTCGCGAAGACCTGTTCGGTCGAGCCGTTGGGCTGGTTGTGATAGTAGTCGTTCGTGCAGTTGTTGACGTTCTGATAGGCGCAGGTGTTGCTCAGCGACACGAGGTTGCCGATCACCGCGTTGTTCGGCGGCATCTGCATCGCCTGGGCGATCTGGCCGTAGCCATAGGTCTGCACATAGCCGTTGATATAGATCGACGGGAGCCGCCAACTGCCGTTGTAGGTCCCGACCAGCTGCGGCCGATCGCTCGGCTGGGTCGATAGGAACTGCAGCAGCGACGACAGACTGGTCTGCTGCTGGATGGCGCTGTTGGCCGAATAGATGAAGTCCATGCACAGCCAGCTGGGGATCCCATAGAGCTGGCCGTTGATCGAGGCGGCGTTGGCGGCGACCGGCAGCGGCGCGTCGCCGGTGACCTGGGCCGGATTGATCAGGCTCTGGCCGGCCAGGAAGCCCAGATACAGCGTGTCCAGCTCGATGACGTCGAAGCCCTGGGCGTTCAGCAGCGTCGGCAGGACCGAGAAGCTGTAGATGTTGACGTCCTGGTTCAGCACCGCGTTCAGCAGCACCTGCGGGTTCTGGCCTTGGTAGGTCTGAACCACATAGGCGACCAGGCTCTCGAAATCGTCGCCGGGGGTCGTGGGCAGATAGGGATAGAGCGAGACGTTCAGCACCCGCGTCTGGGCGCCATTCAGCACCAGGCTCTGGTTGGGGCCCGAGGGCGTGATGTTCATCTGCCGGGTCTGGGGCAGGTTCCCGCACTGGGCCCAGTTGATGATCGGGCCGCCGGGCCGGGTGGTGTTCTGGCCGACATAGAACGGCTTGTTCGGCTGGACCTGGATGATCCAGTCGAAGCTGGCGCCGGTGGCCACCGTCCAGCCGTCGACCGTGCAGTTGATCGTCGCGTTCGACGTGTTCTTCAGAATGAGCTGGCCGGCCAGCGCCGTCTGGGCGCCCGCCCAGCAAGAGACGGCGCCGATCAGGGCTCCGAACCAACGCCGACACGCAATCCACGACACCATGGCGCCCTCCCGATAGGCTTCAACGGGATGCTACTCCAAAGTGTATTTGGCGCCTACTGTAATTATGACGCGAATTGGCGACCGCAAATTCAAGGCCCCGCGCGGGATCGCGCGAGGCCTTGAAGGGTGATGGAAATCAGGTGTTTGGGTTTGGCGGGCGCAAGGCGCCGCCGCTGTTCTAGCCCAGCGGGCTGACATAGGGACTGACCAGGCCCAGCGGCACGGCCGTCGAGTTCTTGACGCCGCGGATCACGATGCGGCTCTCGATATTGCTGACCAGGCCCAGCGACAGCAGCTTGTCGCGCAGGAATTCGTCGAAGGCGCGCATGTCGCGGGTGACGATGCGCATCTCGTAGTCGGCCGCGCCGGTCACGGTGGCGCATTGCACGACCTCGGCCCACTTGCCGACCGCCTGTTCGAACGTGTCCAGATTTTCCTTGGTCGGAAGGGACAGCTTGACGGTGCAGTAGACTTCGAAGCCCAAACCGAGCTTTTCACGGTCCAGGATCGTGACGCGGCGCTGGATGACTCCGGCGTCTTCCAGGCGCTTGATCCGGCGCCAGCAGGGGCTGGACGACAGGCCGACACGCTCGGCGATCTCCGCGACGGACAGTCCGGCGTCGTGTTGGATGAGATCCAAGATCTTGGCATCCACGGCGTCGAGTTGTTCGGACAAGAAATTCCTCCCCCAAGTGGGCGTTGACGCTCCAATTTTGCGCAAAACGGCCACGAGTCGGGCACGCCTTGGGCAAACAATTTCCGGGCTTCTATAAGATATTGCGTAGCGGGCGGGAAGACCCAGGAGGAAAATTTTTGCCATGCGGCACTCGGAAGTCACGCTAGACGACAAATATGTGCTCGAAGATGGCCGCGCCTTCATCACCGGCGTGCAAGCTTTGCTCCGGGTTTTGTTGGATCGGAAGCGCCTGGATCGCCTCGCGGGGCTGAACACCGGCGGCTACCTGTCCGGCTATCGCGGCTCGCCGCTGGGCGGCCTGGATCAGCAGGCCGCGCGCATCAAGAAATTGCTGACCGCGCACGACGTGGTCTTCCAGGAAGGCCTCAACGAGGACCTCGCCGCCACCGCCGTGTGGGGCAGCCAGCAGGCCAACCTGTTCCCGGGCGCGCTTTATGATGGTGTGTTCGGCATGTGGTACGGCAAGGCCCCCGGCGTCGACCGCACCGGCGACGTCTTCAAGCACGCCAATTTCGCCGGGACCTTCCCGACCGGCGGCGTGCTGGCGGTGGCCGGCGACGACCATGGCTGCAAGAGCTCGACCCTGCCGTCGCAATCGGAGTTCGCCTTCCAGGACTTCGAGATGCCGGTGCTGTCGCCGGCCGACGTCCAGGAGGTGCTGGACTACGGCGTCCTCGGCATCGCCCTGTCGCGGTTCTCGGGCCTGTGGACGGGCATGATCGCCCTGGCCGACACCATGGATTCCGGCGTCACCATCGACGTCTCGCTGAACCGTCACAAGGCGGTGATCCCCGACTTCGCCTTTCCGCCCGGTGGTCTCGGCATCCGACTGAAGGACCAGCCGATGGAGAAGGAACGGCGGATGCGGCTGCACAAGCTGCCCGCCGCCCTGGCCTTCGCCCGCGCCAACCAGATCGACCGCGTGGTGCTGGGCGCCTCGCACGTGCGCGTGGGCAAGGCCCGCCTGGGCATCGTCTGCCAGGGCCAGGCCTATAAGGACGTGCTGGAAGCCTTCACGGCCATGGGCATGACCCTGCAGGAAGCCGCCGACCTGGGCGTCTCCATCTATAAGGTCGGCATGCCCTGGCCGTTGGAGCCGCTGGGCCTGCGCGCCTTCGCCGCCGGCCTCGAGACCCTGATGGTCATCGAGCACAAGCGCGCCCTGATCGAGCCCCAGGCCCGGGCCGCCCTCTATGACCTCCCCGCCCAGGCGCGCCCGCGCGTGATCGGCAAGACCGACGAGAAGGGCGGGCCGCTGCTCTCCGAACTCGGCGCCCTGTCGGTGGCCGAAATCGCCCTGGCCATCTACGACCGCCTGCCCGACGGCCCGCACATGGAGCGGGCCCGGGCCTATCTGAACCGGGTCTCGGCCGCCGGCGTCGCCGCCGTCAGCCTGGCCGCCGACCAGGCCCGCAAGCCCTTCTTTTGTTCGGGCTGCCCGCACAACACCTCGACCAAGTTGCCCGAGGGCTCGCGGGCCCTGGCCGGCATCGGCTGCCACTATATGGCCGGCTTCAACGACCCGATGACCGACCTCAACACCCACATGGGCGGCGAGGGCCTGACCTGGGTTGGCGCGGCGCCGTTCACCAGCGAGAAGCACGTCTTCCAGAATCTGGGCGACGGCACCTACAACCACTCCGGCTCGCTGGCGATCCGCGGCGCGATCGCGGCCAAGGCCAACATCACCTACAAGCTGCTCTATAACGACGCCGTCGCCATGACCGGCGGCCAACGCGCCGAGAGCGGCTTCACCCCCGCCCAGATCACCCGCCAGCTGGCGTCCGAGGGCGTGACCAAGACGGTCATCGTCGTCGACGAGCTGAACCGCTACGAGGGCGTCAAGGACCTGGCTCCCGGGGTCGAGGTCTTCCCGCGCTCGGACCTGATGCGCGTGCAGGAGATGCTGCGCGACACGCGGGGCGTGACGGTGCTGCTGTACGACCAGACCTGCGCCACCGAAAAGCGCCGCCGCCGCAAGCGGGGTTCGATGGCCAAGGCCACCCAGCGCGTCTTCATCAATCCGCTGGTCTGCGAAGGTTGCGGCGACTGCTCGGTCAAGTCCAACTGCGTCTCGGTCGAGCCTCTGGCCACCGAGTTCGGCCGCAAGCGCAAGATCAACCAGTCCAGCTGCAATCAGGACTACAGCTGCGTCGAGGGCTATTGCCCCTCGTTCATCACCCTGGAAGGGGCCGAGAACGCCCAGTCCAAGACCATGCCGGCGGCGCTGACCGCCGAGTCGACGCCGCTGCCCGAGTTCGAGCCGTTGATCGGGGTGCGCAAGATCCTGTTCACCGGCGTCGGCGGCACCGGCGTCACCACCGTGGCCTCGATCCTGGCCATGGCCGCCCACATCGACGGCCGCGCCGGCAGCGTGGTCGACATGACGGGCCTCGCCCAAAAGGGCGGCTCGGTGTTCAGCCACGTCAAGATCGGCGAGACGGAAGAGACGATCGTCGGCGGCCGCGTGCCGGCCGCCAGCGCCGACGTGCTGATCGCCTGCGACCTGCTGGTGGCCGCCTCGCCAGAAGGCCTGTCGCTGTATGCCAAGGACCGCACGCGCGCCTTCGGCAACAACGACTTCGCGCCCACCGCCGATTTCGTCACCAGCCGCGACGTCAAGTTCGACAGCGGCGCCATGGCCCGCCGGGTCAAGGGCGCGACCCAGACCTTCGACGCCTGCCCGGCCCAGCGCCTGGCCGAGACCCAGTTCGGCGACGCCATCTACGCCAACATGATCATGGTCGGCTTCGCCTGGCAGCGCGGGGTGATCCCGGTCTCCAGCCGCGCCCTCTACCGCGCCATCAAGCTGAACGGCGTCGACGCCGACGCCAACCTGCAGGCTTTCGAGCTGGGCCGCCGCGTCGCCCACGATCCGACGTCCGTCGAGGTCAAGGAAGACAAGATCGCCACGCCCGAGACCATGCCGCTGGACGAGCTGATCGCCCACCGGATCCGCGAGCTGACCGCCTATCAGAACGCCGCCTACGCCCAGCGCTACGCCGACAAGGTCGCCAAGATCCGTGCGGCGGAAGTGGCCGTCAGCGGACCGGACGGCGCCCTGCCGCTGACCCGCGCGGCGGCGACCAACCTCTACAAGCTGATGGCCTACAAGGACGAGTACGAGGTCGCGCGGCTCTATACCGACGGCCGGTTCGCGGCCGAGCTGGCCGGGACCTTCAAGGGCGGCAAGGCCAAGGTCTGGCTGTCGCCGCCGCTGCTGGCCCCCAAGGGTCCGGACGGCAAGCCCAAGAAGATCGCCTTCGGCGGCTGGATGCTGGACCTGGCCTTTCCGCTGATGGCGAAGATGAAGGGCCTGCGCGGCGGCGCCCTCGACCTCTTCGGCCACACCGAGGAGCGCAAGATGGAACGCGGCCTGATGGCCAGCTACGAGGTCGGCCTCGACCGCCTGGCCGCCGGCCTCTCGACCGAGAGCCTGCCGCTGGCCGTGAAGATCGCCGAGATCCCACAGCAGATCCGCGGCTACGGCCACGTGAAGGACGCTTCGGTGGTCACCGCCAAGGCGGCGGAAGCGAAGCTGTGGGAGCAGTGGGGCGGGACGGGGGCTTAGCGCCCCCTCCGTCACGATGCTGCGCATCGCGCCACCTCCCCCGTTTCACGGGTGAGGAGGGGGGCGGTTCATCCTCCCTCGCGAAGCGGGGGAGGTGGCGCGCCGCGGATACGCGGCGCGACGGAGGGGGCGCTAGGCCGCCGCCTTCACGAACGGCACCTTCACCGTCCCGTAGGTCGCCGCGCGCCACAGCCACTCCAGCGGGCCGTAGTGGAAGCGCTGGAACCACAGGGTGGCGATCACCGCCTGCACGACCAGGAACCCGGCCGCCAGTCCTAGCGCCGTCCCTTGCGGCAGGGTCGCCCAGACGCCCAGGCCGAAGCCGTAGAAGATCGGAACCCAGACCAGCGACTGGGTGACATAGAAGGTCAGGGTCATGCGGCCCATCGGCGCCAGGCGCTCCAGCAGCTTGCGCGCCGGGCCTAGGTAGAGCTCGGTGATCACCAGCACGTAGACGCCCATCAGCGAAACGTCGAACCAGTTGCCGATCGCGGCGGCGGCCAGCTTTCGCGCCATCGGGGCGCGGGTCGCGTCCGGCAGCAGGCTGGCCAGCGGCTCGGCCCCGAAATGGGCGGCGACGGCGACCACGGCCAGGACCGCCAGGGCGATGCGGCGCTGGGTCTTGAACCGCTCGGGCGTATCGAAGAACCCGATCCGGCCCAGCATCAGCCCGACCAGGAACAGGCCCAGGATCGAGAAGATCCGGCCGGTCTCGAGGAAGAACAGCCACTTGAAGGTCTGCCCCGCGCCGACGTTCCAGGCCAGGGTCTCGGCCAGGCCCGAGGTGCGGTAGAAGGCCGGGCCGGTATCGCCCCAGTGCTGGAACGGCTGGTTGGCCCAGGCCGCGCCCGCGGCGGCGTTCGCGGTCTCGAACCACAGCCAAGGCTGGGCCAGCAGGACGGCGGCGACGGTGAGCACGACCTTGCCGCTGACCCGGTAGAACGGGATCAGCAGCAGGCCCAGCGGGGCCAGCACCATCAGGATGTCGCCGCGATAGACCAGGCTGTGGGCCAGGCCGATCAGGGCAAGCACCGCCATCCGCCAGGCGAACCGGCCCGAGAAATTGGTCCCGCGCCGGGCCGCCCGGTCCATCAGGATGAAGAAGCTGAGACCGAAGCACAGGGTCAGCAAGCTGAACGCCTTGCCCATCAGGAAGGTGGTGAAGATCGTATGGGTCAGGTTCTGGTTCGGCGCGGCCCAGTAGATCTCGAACTGCTCGAACATGTGGACCATGAACACGCCGATCAGGGCGAAGGCCCGCAGGGTGTCGATCAGCGCGTTGCGCGCGGGCGTGGCCAGCGTCGTGTCCGTCATGCGTTTCCCCCCAAAGAAACAAAAGCGCGCGAGCTTGTCAGATATGCTCGTCGCGAGGTCTGACCATGTCAAAACTGTCAGCGCTGTCAATGTGGGGCCGGTGGCATGGGCGGAGGTTCGTGCTAGGCTTTCGGCCATGAACAAGCCGACCAACCCCGTGACGGTGCGTCTCAGCGCCGAGGATGCCGCCGACCTGCAGGCGCGGGTCGAGCGCGGCGAGTTCGCGTCGCTGGACGAGGGCGTCGCGGCCGAGCTGGCCGAGCTGAATTACCGCCGGGCGGCCGAGATCGTCGGCGGCTCGGACAAGCTCGAGGCGCTGCTCGACGACCTCGAGGCGGAAGTCATCGACGCGAACGAATGCGTTGATGGAAAGACCTTCCTGTCCGAGATGCTGGCTAACTTGAAGGCCCGACCTTTGAGGAATTGAAGTGCGGTTTTCTGTCTCCGATCTCCCCGGCGAAAGCCGGGGCCCAGATCGAACCCACCAACGTTTACGGCCCTGACTAGGATCGTGGGCGCGTCATCCCAAACCGCTTTGGATGAATCTGGGCCCGGGCTTTCGCCGGGAGATCGGATTGTATGGGATGCGCTGGCGCGGCGCGCGACCTCGGCTAAGGTGCCCTCATGAGCGAATTCGATTTCGACGCCGTCGTGGTCGGCGCCGGCGCGGTGGGCCTGGCCTGCGGCTACGCCCTGTCCAAGCGCGGCCTGATCGTCGCGGCGCTGGAGGAGCAGGCCCACATCGGCCAGGGCGTGTCGTCGCGCAATTCCGAGGTGATCCACGGCGGGCTCTACTATCCGACCGGCTCGCTGAAGGCCAAGCTGTGCGTGCAAGGGCGGCGGTTGCTGTACGCTTTCCTCGACGTCCACGGGATCGCCTACAAGCGTTGCGGCAAGCTGGTGGTGGCCACCAGCGAGGATGAAATCCCCCGCCTCGACGCGATTTGGGACCAGGCCCTGGCCAATGATGTCGAGGGCATGGAACGGCTGACCGGCCAGCAGGCGCGGGCGATGGAGCCTGGCCTCAACGCCCACGCGGCGCTGCTGTCGCCGCAGAGCGGCGTGTTCGCCAGCCACGACTACATGCTGGCCCTGCAGGGCGAGATCGAGGCCGCCGGCGGGGCGGTGGTGCTGTCGACGCCGTTCGAGGGCGCCGACGCTCTGCCGGGCGGCGGCTTCACGGTGCGGGCCGGCGGCGCCGATCCCACCAGCCTGACCTGCCGCCTGCTCGTCACCGCGCCGGGCCTGTCGTCGCAGGAGGTCGCCGGCCGCATCGAAGGCTATCCGGCCGACCACATCCCCAAGGCCCACTACGGCAAGGGCGTCTATTTCCGCCTGATGGGCAAGGCGCCGTTCCAGCGGCTGATCTATCCGCCGCCGATCCATGGCGCGCTGGGCACCCACTACCGCAACGACCTGGGCGGCCAGGCGGTGTTCGGACCGGACCTGGAATATGTGCCCGCGCCCGACTACGCGGTCGACCCGGCTCGGGCCGAGGCGTTCGCCGCCTATATCCGCAAGTTCTGGCCGGGCCTGCCCGACGGCGCCCTGACACCCGACTACGCCGGCGTGCGGCCCAAGCTGCACGGCCCGGACGAGCCGCAGCCCGACTTCCAACTGCGCGGGTCCGAGGACCACGGCTTCGAGGGCCTGATGGCCCTGTTCGGCATCGAAAGCCCGGGCCTGACCAGCTCGCTGGCGATCGGCGAGGCGGTGGCGAAGCGGTTGTTGGGCCGGTAGGCGAGGATCACACCGCCCCGCTCCCGCGTTGACACCACGACCGCGCCCCCCGATGGTCGCCGGCCGTAACGCCTCCCCGGAGCCCGCCTTGACCAACATCCTGCACGCCATGCTGGGCAAGGGTCTGGGCGGTCTGGAGCAGGTGTTTCTCGACTATCAGCCGATCCTGGAAGCCTGGGCCGCCAAGCGCGGCGGACGCTGCGTCGGGGTGGTGCGCGCGGGCGGCAAGATGGCCGCGGCTCAAGCTGGCCGGACGCCGCCGCTGGCGACCATGCCGGCCTTCACCGACTGGGACCCGATCACCGTCGGCGCGGCGCGTGTCCTGGCGCGGACCGCCAAGCCGCAGCTGGTCCTCAGCCACGGTCAGCGCCCGGCGCGGGTGTTCGCCAAGGCCGCGCCGAAGGGCGTGGTCCAGGCCGTCTGCCTGCACAAACCCTCGTTCGACGTGGTTCCGGGAGTCCACTATCTGTGCGTCGGTCAGCACCTGGCCAAGCTGGCGATCGAGCGCGGCGCGCCCGCCGACCACGTCCACTTCATCCCCAACGCCGTGACGCCGCCCCGGTCCCACGCCGCGCCATTCACCCACGCCGAAGGCCAGCCGATCAAGATCGTCGCCGCCGGCCGCCTGCACACCAAGAAGGGCTTCGACGTCCTGATCCGCGCGGTCGGCAAGCTGCGCGCCTGGGACTACGACGTCACCTGCGAGATCGCTGGCGAGGGCGACGAGCGCGACGACCTGGAAGCCCTGATCCAAGAGCTGGACCTGGATCCCTGCGTCAAGCTGGTCGGCTGGACCGAGGACATCGCCGGTTTCCTGGCGACGGGCGACCTGTTCGCCTTTCCCTCGCACCAGGAGGGTTTTCCCCTGACCCTGCTGGAGGCCATGGCCGTGGGCCTGCCGGTGGTGGCGTCCGAGATCGACGGGCCGATAGAGATCCTGAAGGAGGGCGTCACGGGGCGTCTGGTCCCCGACGACGACCCCGATCGGCTGGGCGAAGCCCTGGGCGAGCTGATCGGCGACCGCGACACCGCCCGCCGCCTGGGCGCGGCGGCGCGGGATCTGGTGCTGAGCCAATACGGCCCGGACGAGCTGGCGCGGCGCTTGGAAGCGGCTTTGGATGGAATGCTATCCAAGGCTTGATGCGGGGCCCGCTCGGAGGTATGACCCGCGTCCGTCCTGGCGATGGCTGGGTAGCTCAGATGGTTAGAGCGGTGGATTCATAACCCACAGGTCGGCGGTTCGATCCCGCCCCCCGCCACCAGGACGGACTACTTTTTCCTTAGAATTCAAAACCTTCCAGGCTAGGCGCCGACCGCCTTCTTGAGGATTTCGTTCGCCCGGCTCTGCCAGCCGGGACCGGTCGCGCGCAGCCTTTCGAGCACGTCCTGGTCGAGCCGTAGGGTGACCTGCTGCTTAGGGCGTTCGGATTTGGGGCGACCTGGGCGCATGAATGTGCCGTTGGCGGGCCTGACGACCTTTCCGCCGATGCTGAACTGTGCCCGTTCGAAATGATCGTCGGTCCATTCCGGCGCATCATCCGGGTCGATCCAAGAATCCTCTGAATCTGTCTTGTTCTCGGGCATTGCATTTTCTCATCGAGATGATGCGGCGAGCTTCGCCGCGTGGTGTCCAGACGGTCAGAACCATTCGTCCATCGAGGAAGCCAACGGTGAAAAAACGATCCTCGCCATAGTCCGCCCGATCGTCGGGCAGGGTGAGCTCCTCGCCATCGAAC
>NZ_JBFUJD010000031.1:0-49459 GCF_056401555.1 Caulobacter sp. P4_E5 | reverse complement strand
GGCCGAGGTCGAGGCGTTGGCGCCCTGACGGTCGGCCGAAAGGGCCAGTGACCCACCGCCGTTGGCGCCGCCTGATGACAGCAGGCCACCGCCCGAACCGCTCGTCGAAGCCGAGGCGCCTTGTCGGGAGGCGGAACCCGAGCCGGTGGCCGAACCGTCCAGGCTGGTCGAGCGGACAGCGCCCGTCGCCGCACCGCGCGCCTGGCCGGCGGCTTGACCCGCGCGATCGCGGGCGGTGGAGGCCAGGGTCGAGGCGGACGAGGTGACCCCGCTCGAAGAGGGCAAGGTCATCAGGTCACCACCACCGGTCGAGGCGTTGCCCGAGGCCGCGCCCGAAGCCGACGATCCGGCGATCGCCCCCGCGCCGTTCAACGCGCCCGCCGCATCCAGATTGGTCGAACCGGCGGTCCTGCGGGCCTTGCCGGCGGCGCGGCCGGCGGAGTCCGTCGCCGTCCGCCCCGCGCCCGTGGCGCGGTCGCGCAAGGTGTCGCCGGCGCCGCGGACGCGCGAGATCGGACCGCCAAGATCGGGAGCGCCGAACTGGCCCGAGCCGCTCAGCATGCCGCTCCCCGAGCCGGTCAAACCGCCGAGGCCGCCGGTCAGGTTTCCGGTCCCGCCGCCCGTCAGGCCGCCACCCAGCAGTTGGGCTTGGGCGGGGCCAACGATCAGGGCGCCGACCAGGGCGGCGGCGGTTAGGAACAGGGTGGGCTTCAACATCGTCTTATCCTTCGAGGCTTGCCGCGCTCCATGGCGCTTCAACCTGTCCAACGATGGGGCCCCGGCGTTTCATCCTCGGGCCGTGAAAATTTTTCGCTGCTAGCGGAGTGGCTCCACCAAGCCCTTGCCGAACAGGGGATCCGGTCCTGGCGCGCCCAGGTCGCGAGCCTGGGCCGCTAGCGCGCCCAGGTCCGGCCGCGCGGCGAGGCGGGCGGCGACCACTGGCGCGGCGTATGACGTCCCCCTCGCGCTGGTGAAGCCGCCGCCAGGCGCGGCGACCTTCACGCCCGCGCCCAAGGCGGCGAAGTCGATATGCTCGGCCCTGCCCGCCTCGGGCAGCAATCGGCCCTTGGCGTCGACGCCCGTAACGGCCACCACGCCCGGGTAGGAGGCCGGATACAGCGGCGGCGCGGCGGGGCCGTCATTGCCGACGGCCGCCACCACCAATCCGCCCCGCGCTTGCAGCGCCCGCACGGCCGCGCGCAGGGTGGCGTTGTCGGGACCAACCAGGCTGATATTGACCACCGGCGCCTTGACCTGAGCCATCCAGTTCAGCGCTCCGACGATCGCGACGGCCGCGCCGCCGGTGGGGCCGGTTCCGTAGACATCGGCAACGTAGAGGCGCGAACCGACGCCAAGCCCGCCCGATCCTTTGCCCACCAGTAGCGAGGCCACCGCCGTGCCGTGGCGGCTGGCGTTCCCGCCGCCAGGCGCGAAGCTCCTCTGCTCGATTTCGACACCCTTGAAGATTGGATGCTTGCGGTCGACGCCGCCGTCCAGCAGGCCGACACGCCCTGCCGGCAGGTTCGCCGCGCCAGGTCCATCGACCCAAGCCCTGCCCCCTCCCCCCGCCCCGGCGTAGAGATGGTTGAAGTCGTAATCGCCAGCCGGATCGATCTCGCGCACACGGCGCATCGCAGTGCGGACGTTCATGCCGCCCGGCGGCTTCAGGGTCACGATCCGCAAGCCGAGCGCATCGGCGCCTTCATCTCGGCTGATCGAGAAACCGGCGGCGACCAAGCGGCGCAGCGCCGGTTCGTCCGGAGAGACAGCCAACACCTCGCCCCGCACCACCGCCTGCCCCCTATCGTCAAGGTCCAGCACCCGCGGATTTGAGCGCACCAAGATCGTCAAGCGGTTCAGACGCAGGTCGGTGACGTCGAGGGCGCGCACCGCGCTCCCGATCTGTTCCAGCGGCTCCCGCGCCAAGGGGCCGACGCCGGCCAGCGGATCGCGCGGCAGACCGGGCAGGCCCGGCAGGATCTGCGCCGTCGCGCTCGCCCCCAAGATCAAGGCGCCCATGGTCCCCAGGATGACTCGTCGGTTCATTCGATTTCCCAGGGCCACCGCCCTATGAGCTTGGCCCAAGCCGCGCCGCGGTGAAATAGTTCCCGTTCAAGGGATGGAACGCCCGAACCCGGTCGTTTCATCCATTGAGAACACGAGGCGGTCCTTTGGACGCATTCCAATCAGAGCTGGTCGCCCACGCCCCGCGCCTGCGACGCATGGCGCGCGCCCTGGTCCGGGATCCAGCCGACGCCGACGATCTCACGCAGCTGACGCTGGAGCGGGCCCTGCTCCGGCGGGATCAGTGGCGTCCCGATACGCGGCTCGACAGCTGGATGTTCCGGATCATGAAGAATGCCTGGATCGACGAGGCCCGCCGGCGGGCGCGCTGGGGCAAGGTCACCGCCGCGCCCGAGCAGGGCGAGTTGGCCCCCGACCCAGCCTCGGCGACGCTGGACGCGCGGCTGGGGCTGTCGGCAATCGAGCGGGCCATGGCCGCCCTGCCTGACGATCAGCGCATCGCCGTGGCGCTCGTGCTGATCGAGGGCCTGTCCTACGACGAGGCGGCCACCGTGCTGGAGACGCCCGTCGGCACCCTGACCAGCCGCCTCTCGCGCGGCCGCGCCGCCCTGCAGGCCGCCCTGATCGACCATGGAGCCCAGCCGTGACTTTCGACGAACAGACCCTCGCCGCCTATGTCGACGGCGAACTGGACGCAGCGACCCGGACCCTGGTCGAGACCGCCGCCCGCGCTGATCCTGAGCTTGCCGCTCGACTGAAGGCGGAGCAGGACCTGAAGGCGCTGCTGGTCGGCCATTATGGCCCCGTCGCCGAGGAGCCAATCCCCGAACGGCTGCTGAGGTCCATCCGCCAAGGCGCCCCAGCCCCGGCCAAGGTGGTGGACCTGGTCGCCCGACGTGCGAGCGCGCCGCCGGCCGGCAAGCCACCGTTCCGCCTGTCCGCCTGGGCCGGCATGGCCGCGTGTCTGGTGGTGGGCCTGGCCGTCGGGCGCCTGGCTCTGCCAAGCTCGGTCGGGTTGAACGGCGGGGCGGATCAGCCGCTCGTCGCGTCCGGCCGCTTGGCGCGCGCCCTCGACGGCCAGCTGGCGGCCGAGACCTCGGGCCCGATCCGCATCGGCCTCAGCTTCCGCGACCATGCGGGCGTCTATTGTCGCACCTTCCAGCCGAACGGCCGCGAAGGCCTGGCCGGCCTGGCCTGCCGCGAGGATGGCGCCTGGAGGCTGCGCGTAGCCAGCCCCGTGGCGGCGCAGGCCTCGACCTATCGCACCGCAGGTTCGGAAGCGCCTCCGGCCGTGTTGTCCGCCGTCGACGACATGATCGATGGCGCGCCCCTCGACGCCCGCGATGAAGAGAGCGCCCGCGCTAGGAACTGGCGTCGGTAACGGCGTGGCCGCCGCCGGCCCTAGCTTGCGCTGGCGTCCGGCGTCTCGCGCCAGCCGCCGCCCAGCGCTCGGAACGACCGGATGCACGCGCGCGCCGCTTCCGTCCGAGCCTGAACCCTGCCGTCGCGGACGGCGAGCAGGCGCGCATCCGCGTCTAGAACTTCGATCAGGCTGACGACGCCAGCATCATAGGCGGCCTTGGAGGCGTCCCTGGCCTGCGCCAACGATACCTCGCCATCCGCCAGGGCGCGCTCCTGGCTTTCGCGTTTAACGAGGCTGGAGAAGGCGTTTTCCACATCTTCGGTCGCCCGTAGGACCGATTGCCGGTAGGCCGCCAGCGCCTCGGCCTTGCGCCCCCGCGCGGCGCTGACCTCGGCGCCGACGCGACCGAAGTCGAAGAGCCGCCAGCGGAGTCCAAGAACGCCTTGGGCCTGGGCCGCCGGGCTCTCGAACAGGGTGCTGCCGCTGGTGGAGGCCGTGCCGACCAAGCCGCTGAKGGAGAATTTCGGGAAATATTCCGACAGCGCCGATCCTACCCGCGCATTGCTGGCGCGAAGCCGCTGCTCGGCTACGACCAGGTCGGGACGCCGCCGCAGCAACTCGGCCGGACCGCCAGCCTCCGCCAGTCCCGGCGCGGTCGGAATCGGGGCGGGTACGGCGAGTTCGGCGCGATAGGTCCCCGGTTGCGCGCCTAGCAGGATATCCATGGCGTTGAGCGCCGCCTCCAGCCCCTCTTCAAGGACAGGGAGGCTGGCTTTCGTCTGTTGTAAGGCGCCCAGCGCCTGCTGCAGTTGAAGTTCGGCCACGACGCCTCGCTCGCGTTGCAGGCGGACCGTATCGACGAGCTGGGCCTGGGTTTCCACCTGCTGGCGGACGACGGCCAACCTGGCCTGTAGCCCCCGCACCAGCATGTAAGTGTCGGCGGTCTGGGCCGCGACCGTCAGTCGGGCCGCGTCCACGCCCGCCCGCGTCGCTTCGTACTCGGACCGGGCCGCCTCGCGATCGCGCCGCGATCCACCGAACACGTCGAGTTCCCAGCCGGCGACGGCGTTGACCTCGTACAGCGCACCGTCGCGATCGAAGTTCGGCGTCGCCGCCAGCAAGCGTCCCGTCGGCGTCTGGGTGGAGGCGTGGGACCGCGCGCCACGGGCCTCGACCGAGGCCGAGGGCAACAAGGCGGCGGTCGCCGCGCTTAGACCTGCTCCGGCCTGCGTCACCCGGGCCGCCGCTTGCGCCAGATCGAGGTTCTGCGCCAGCGCCCGATCGATCATCCGATCGAGGACGGGGTCGTTGAAGCCGCGCCACCAGGAGTCGACCGGCGCGGTCGGCGCTGGCCTGGCGACGACAGCGGCCTCGCCCATGAAGCGCGCCGGAGCGGCGATCGTCGGCGCCACATAGCTGGGGCCGATCGCACACCCGCTTAGTACAGCGACCCCGGCGACCGCGGAGAGGGTCCGAAGAAGGACGGAGCGCATGGCGTACTTTCTGAGGAGGTCGATATGGGTTGTGACCATATGCCGATATCGTCACTCGTTTGTCAATTACGACACCCGATGATATCGTGTCGATCATGAGCACCCTCGAACCTTCGCCCTCCACCGCCGGTCAGCGCGGCCCCGTCGAACATGGCATTCGCGACCAGATCGTGGACGCGGCCCGGGCGCACTTCAGCCGCTTTGGCTATGGCAAGACGACGGTCGCCGACCTCGCCAAGGCGGTCGGATTCTCCAAGGCCTACATCTACAAGTTCTTCGACTCCAAGCAGGCGATCGGCCAGGCGATCTGCGTCCAATGCCTGGACAGCGTGCTCGCGGCGGGCGAGGCTGGCATCGCCGACGGCAAGACAGCTTCGGAGAAATTGCGGCGATTTTTCAGTGGTATAATCGGGACGAGCGCCGAACTCTTCTTCGAGAACGAGCTGCTCTATGACATCGCCGCGCACTCGGCCGAGGAGCGCTGGCCCTCGGCGATGGCCTATCTGGAAAAGGCCGAAGGCCTCCTGAAGGAGATCATCCTGCTTGGCCGCGAGACCGGCGAATTCGAGCGCAAGACGCCGACCGACGAGGTCTGCGAGGCGATCTTGCTGGTCATGCAGAGCTTCATGAATCCGCTGATGCTCAAGCATAACCTGGACGATCTGCCCGAGGCTCCGACCAAGGCGATCAACCTCGTGCTTCGGAGCCTCGCACCGTGACGTGCGGAAAGTGACTAGTTGACAATTTAGTCACAAGCCTCCAGCTTAAGGTTCTTCCGTCAAGGCAGGACCCCAAGCCATGTCGTCTCGAACCGTCGCCGCCGTCCTGCTTCTGGGTGGCCTCACGCCCTTGGCCGCCTGTGGCGGCAAGGCCGACGCCAACGATCCGCGCACCCTGCCTCCGGTCGTCCGGGTGGCCGTCGCAAATCCCGCCATCGCCGGCGAGCGACGGTTCAGCGGCGTCGTCTCGGCGCGCGTCCAGAGCGACCTGGGTTTCCGTATCGGCGGCAAGGTCGTCGCGCGCCTGGTCGACCCTGGCCAGACGGTTCGTCTCGGCCAGCCCTTGATGCGTATCGACGCGGCGGACTACGCCTTGGCCGTGGCGGCCGAGAACGAACTGGTGGAAGCCGCTCGCGCTCGCGCCGTGCAGACGGCGTCCGAGGAGCGCCGCTATCGCGGGCTCGTCTCGGCCGGCGCCGTCTCCGCCCTCGCCTACGACCAGGTCAAGGCCGCCGCCGACACCGCCAAGGCCCAACTCGCCGCGACCGAGGCCCAGGCCCGCGTCTCTCGCAACACCGCCGGCTACGCGGTCCTGACCGCCGACGCTGACGGCGTCGTGGTCGAGACCCTGGCCGAACCCGGACAGGTGGTGGCCGCCGGCCAGCCGGTCGTGCGTCTGGCCCATGCCGGACCACGCGAGGCGACCATCACCCTGCCTGAGACCGTCCGCCCCGCGCTTGGCTCGCTGGCGGACGCCTACGCCTTCACCGGCGCCAGGGCGGGCCAGGCGCGCCTTCGCCAGCTTTCCGACGCGGCCGACGCGCGCACCCGCACCTATGAGGCCAAGTACGTGCTGAGCGGCGCGGCCGCCCAGGCGCCGCTGGGCTCGACCATGGTCGTGGCCCTGCCCGCGCAAGCCGGCGTCCAGCGCGGCGTCGAGGCGCCGATCGGCGCCCTCTACGACACGGGCAAGGGGCCGGGTGTCTGGGTCATCGAACCGCGCAGCTCCACCGTCCAGTGGCGTCCTGTTCGGGTGGCCGCGCTGGGAACGGAGACGGCGACGATCTCCGGCGGCCTGAACGGCGGCGACCGGTTCGTCGCCCTGGGCGCCCAAATGCTCCACCAGGGTCAGCGCGTCCGTATCCAGGCCGGAGCGGCCCAATGAACCTCAACCTCTCCGCCCTGGCGGTTCGCGAGCGCTCGGTCACCCTCTTCCTGATCATCGCCATGACGTTCGCCGGCGCCTTCGCGTTCATGAAACTGGGGCGCGCCGAGGATCCCAGCTTCTCGATCAAGGTCATGACCATCGTCAGCGCCTGGCCGGGCGCCACCGCCCAGGAGATGCAGGACCAGGTGGCCGAACCGCTCGAAAAGCGGCTGCAGGAACTGAAGTGGTACGACCGCAGCGAAACCTTCACGCGGCCAGGCCTGGCGTTCACCACCCTGACGCTGAAGGACCAGATCCCGCCCAAGGAGGTTCCGGAACAGTTCTATCAGACCCGCAAGAAGATGACCGACGAGGCCGCCAACCTGCCCCGCGGGGTTTTGGGTCCGTTCGTCAATGACGAGTACGGCGACGTCACCTTCGCGCTCTATGCCCTCAAGGCCAAGGGCGAGCCGCGCCGCCTGCTGGCGCGCCAGGCCGAGACGCTACGCCAGAGGCTGCTGCACGTGCCCGGCGTCAAGAAGGTGATGATCATCGGCGAACAGCCCGAAAAGATCTTCGTGGAGTTTTCGCAGGCGCGCTTGGCGACGCTGGGCGTGAGCCCCAGGGACCTGTTCGCCGCGCTCAATGACCAGAACCTCGTCACGCCGGGCGGCTCGATCGAGACCCAGGGCCCGCAGGTGCAGATCCGGCTCGACGGCGCGCTCGACGACCTCGACAAGATCAGGGAGACGCCGATCGTGGTCGGCGGCCGCACGCTCAAGCTGGCCGACATCGCCGACGTCAAGCGCGGCTACGAAGACCCGGCCACCTTCCTGATCCGCAACGACGGCGAGCCAGCCATCGAGCTCGGCGTGGTGATGAAGGATCGCTACAACGGGCTGGAGCTGGGCAAGAGCCTGGAAAAGGAAGCCAAGGCCATTTCCGCCGAAATGCCGCTGGGCATGAGCTTCGCCAAGGTCACCGATCAATCCGTGAACATCGAGGAAGCCTACGACGAGTTCATGCTCAAATTCTTCGTGGCGCTCGCGGTCGTCATCGTCGTCAGCCTGATCAGCCTCGGGTTTCGGGTCGGGCTGGTCGTGGCCATGGCCGTCCCCCTGACCCTGGCGGGCGTGTTCGTGATCATGCTGGTCACGGGCCGCGACTTCGACCGCATCACGCTGGGCGCGTTGATCCTGTCGCTGGGCCTGCTGGTCGACGACGCCATCATCATCATCGAGACCATCGTCGTGAAGATGGAGGAAGGCCGCGACCGGGTTTCCGCCGCCACCTACGCCTGGGGCCACACGGCCGCGCCGATGCTGGCCGGCACGCTAGTGACGATCATCGGCCTGATGCCGGTGGGCTTCGCCAAGTCAACGGCTGGTGAATATGCCGGCAACATCTTCTGGGTCGTGGCCTTCGCCCTGATCACCTCGTGGTTCGTGGCGGTGATCTTCACGCCCTATCTGGGCGTCCTGATGATCCCCAAGATCAAGCCGGTCGAGGGCGGTCACGCGGCGATCTACGACACCCCGCGCTATCGTCAGCTACGGTCGATGGTCGTTTGGACGGTGGACAATCGATTCAAGGTGGCGGCCGGCGTGGGCGTGGCGATGGTAATCGCCATCCTGATGATGGGCGCGACCAAGAAGCAATTCTTCCCGATCTCCGACCGCCCCGAGGTGCTGATCGAGGTGCAGATGCCCGAGGGTCAGAGCATCGCCTCGACCAGCCAGGCGGTCGCCAAGGTCGAGGCCTGGCTGCGCCGGCAGCCTGAGGCCAAGATCGTCACCAGCTATATCGGCCAGGGCGCGCCGCGGTTCTTCCTGGCGATCTCGCCGGAATTGCCCGACCCGTCGTTCGCCAAGATCGTCGTGCTGACGCCCGACCAGAAGGCGCGCGACGTGCTCAAGCGGCGCGTGCGCCAGTTCGCCGCCGAAGGCTCCGTGCCCGGCGCCAAGATCCGCGCCACGCAGATCGTGTTCGGCCCGCCCTCGCCCTTCCCCGTGGCCTTCCGTGTCATGGGACCCGATGCGACCCATGTCCGCGATATCGCCGAGCAGGTCCGCGCGGTGATGCTGCGCAACGATGGCCTGCGCCAGGTCAACACCGACTGGGGCGAGCGCGTCCCGACGATCCACTTCGTGCTCGACCAGGACCGCCTTCGGGCCTTCGGCCTCAGCTCGAGCGATGCATCCCAGCAGCTTCAGTTCCTGTTGACGGGCGTTCCCGTGACCCAGGTGCGCGAGGACATCCGCTCGGTCGAGGTCGTGGCCCGCACCACGGGCGCGGATCGCCTTGACCCGTCCAGGCTCGGGGCCTTCACGCTGGTCGGCGCGTCGGGAGAACGCATCCCGCTCGACCAGATCGGCCGCGCCGAGGTGCGTATGGAAGATCCCATCCTGCGCCGCCGCGACCGGCTGACGACAATCACCGTGCGCGGCGACATCGACGAGCGGCTGCAGCCGCCGGACGTCTCGGCCCAGGTCCTCAAGGACCTCAAGCCGATCATGGCGGCCCTTCCTACGGGCTACCGGATCGAGATGGGCGGCTCGATCGAGGAAGCCGGCAAGGCAAATGTCGCCCTGGCCGCGATCTTTCCGCTGATGTTCATCCTGATGATGGTGGTGATCATCTTCCAGGTCCGCTCGTTGTCGGCGATGTTCATGGTGCTGCTGACCGCGCCCCTGGCGCTGGTGGGCGTCGCGCCGACCCTGCTGATCTTCCACCAGCCATTCGGGTTCAACGCCATTCTCGGACTGATCGGCCTGGCCGGCATCATCATGCGCAACAGCCTGATCCTGATCGGCCAGATCCATATCAACCAGGAGGAGGGTCTGGCCCCGTTCCACGCCGTCGTCGAAGCGACCGTGCAGCGCGCCAGGCCGGTGATCCTGACGGCCCTGGCGGCCATATTGGCCTTCATTCCGCTGACCTTCTCGGTGTTCTGGTCCTCTATGGCCTACACCCTGATTGGCGGCACGATCGGCGGGACGATCCTGACGCTAGTCTTCCTGCCCTCGCTCTACGCCATGTGGTTCCGGGTCCAGGATCCTGGGCGCGACGTCGCGCCGACCGACAGTTCGGAGGGACTGGCCACCTAGCTGCGGGTGGCCAGCCCTAGCTGCCCTCACCGTTGCCCGCCGCCCGGGCCCGTCGTGCGTCATCGATCCGCACGAGGTTGCCCGCGGCGTCGCTGGGCGGGTTCAGCAGGGCCGTGATGGCCCGGCCAAGCTGGTCGACATTGTAGGGTTTGCGCAGGATTGGGAATTCGTCACCGATCCGTTCGGCGGCATGGCTGTAGCCGGTCGCCAGCAGGACCGGGAGCTGCGGATAACGCTCGCGCAGCACCCGCGCCATCCCCAGACCGTCCACATCGCCGGCCATGACGATATCGCTGAACACCAAGTCCGGCGCCTCTCCGTTCTGCAATGCGTTCAACGCGGCCCCCGCGCTCGTCGCCACCTTCACGCGATGACCCAGTTGCTGGAGGAACGCCACAGCGACGTCAGCCACGTCGGGATTGTCTTCGACCAGCAGGATCGCGCCGGCGACGCTTTCGCTCACCGCGAACTCGCTCGGGGCGGGGGCGGCGCGCTCACCGTGACTGCGCGGCAGATAGATCGAGAACCGCGTGCCCTCTCCCAGCCGGCTGTCGATCTTCACGTCGCCGCCGGCCTGTTGGGCGAAGCCATAGACCTGCGACAAACCCAGGCCCGTGCCGCGTCCCACCTCCTTGGTGGTGAAGAACGGTTCGAAGACGCGCTCAAGGATGTCCGGCGGAATGCCGCCGCCGGTGTCGACGATATGGACCGCCACGTACTCGCCGACGAGCCCCAGATCGTCGGCGGCGGTCAGGACGACGTTCTCGGCCGAGATCGACAGGACGCCGCCGCTCGGCATGGCGTCTCGGGCATTGACCGCCAGATTGAGCAGCGCCAGGTCGAACTCGCCCTGATCGACTTCGACGGGCCAAAGCTCGGCGGCGGCGTCGACGAGAAGCTGCACGTTCGGCGGCAGGCTGGTGGAGACGAGTTCGCGCACCCCGGCCAAACGTTCCGAGAACGGCGCGATCGTGGTCTGCAGGCGCTGACGGCGGGCGAAGGACAGTAGGTGACGGGTCAGGTCCTGGCCTCGCTGGGCGGAGATCTCGATCGCATCGAGGGCCCGCAAAGCGCGCTCGTCGCCCCCCACCTTCGCGCGAAGGAGCTGGGCCTGGCCGCCGACCACCATCAGGAGATTGTTGAAGTCGTGGGCCACGCCGCCGGTCAACTGGCCCAACGCCTCCATTTTCTGGCTCTGCGCCATATGCTCGCGCGTCTTCTGAAGCTCGGCCTCGGCCTCACGCTTTTCGGTGATGTCGCGGGTGATCTTGGCGAAGCCGACCAGCGCGCCGTCTCCGTCGCGGATGGCGTCGATCACGACATTGGCCCAGAAGCGCGAGCCGTCCTTGCGCACTCGCCAGCCCTCTGACTCGAAGCGCCCCGTGGTCGCCGCCTGATGGAGGCCATGCAGCGGGCGGCCGGCGGCCCGATCGGCGGGCGTGTAGAAGCGGGAAACGTGCTGGCCTACGATCTCGTCGGCCGCATAGCCCTTGATCCGCTCGGCGCCCGCGTTCCAGTTGGTGATGATCCCGTTGGGGTCGAGCATGTAGAGCGCATAGTCGACCACGCCGTCCACCAGGAGCCGGAACTGCCGCTCGCTTTGGGCCAACGCCTCCTCGGCCGCCTTCCGCTCACTGATGTCGCGTGTGATCTTGGCATAGCCGAGGTGGTGGCCCTCGTCGTCGAAGATGGCGTCGATGACCACCGAGGCCCAAAAGCGGCTGCCGTCCTTGCGCAGGCGCCAGCCTTCGCCCTCGAAGCGGCCGTGCTCTTCGGCGGCCTTCAACGCCCTGGCCGGACCGCCGCGTTGACGATCTTCTGGGGTGTAGAAAAGGCCGAAATGTCGCCCGACGATGTCATCGGCCTGGTAGCCCTTGATCCGTTCGGCCCCACGGTTCCAGTTGATGATCACGCCGCTCGGATCGAGCATGTAGATGGCGTAGTCGATCACGCCCTCGACGAGATATCGAAAGCGCCGCTCGCTCTCGATGAGCGCTTGCTGAGCCTCGCGCTCGGCGCTCATGTCGCGGGTGATCTTGGCATAGCCGATGATCTCGCCGGCCTCGTTCCGCAGCGCCTGCAAAGTGGCCGAGCACCAGAAACGCCCGCCGTCCTTGCGCACGCGCCATCCCTGGCTTTCGGCCTTGCCCTGGCTGGCGGCCTTGGCCATAAGCGCTTGAGGCAAGCCGTCGCGACGGTCCTCTGGCGTGAAGAAGCGCGAGAACGGTTCGCCGAGAATTTCCTCGGTCGTGTAGCCCTTCAAGGTCTGGGCGCCGGTGTTCCAGGTCGCCACCCGCCCCTCGGCGTCGAGCATGTAGATGCCGTAGCCGGTTAGGCCGTCGACTAACAGTTCCAAGCTCAGATCGTTCGGCGGCGTGACGCTGCTCACGGGCGAGATCCTCCGCTGTCGGACAGGGCTTGGACCATCACGCGTCGCGCTCCAGGCGCCAATCGCAATTGACAAGGCTCCGCCCCGCACAGAACTCTAAGGCGGTCCCCGGAGCCGACATGACGTCCCTTGCGATGAAGCTCAGCCCCAACGATGATCCCTCGAACCCCTCGGGGTCAACGCCGCCCCTGTTCGGACGGTTCCCGGCCGACAGCGAGGACCTCCCGTACAAGGTCGAGATCTGGGACGAGGCCGCCGAGACGGTCACCCAGGTGGTGGCGGTGACGGCGAGCCCGGCGATCGGCTACGCCGCCTTCTACGCCGCCACCCGCGAGTTTCCGGGGCGCGAGATCACGCTGCGTCATGAGGGCCGCGTCATCAGCCGCTGGGCCGCGCGAACACACTGAGCCGAGCGATGGTCAAGCCGCACCCGGATACTCGGTTCTCGCGGATCTTCGCCGGCAAGGCCGCGCCGGAGTCGCTTTCGTTCGTCGTCGAGCTCTGCCACGCCGAGGAAGATCGACCCGAACGCGTCCTGGGCCGAGCGCTCAACCTAACCCTGGCGCGAGCGATCTACCTGGCGGCCCTGCAGGACTTTCCCGGCCGCCGGATCGTCATCAGGAAAGGCGAGATGATCATCGCCGACAGCCGCGCTTAGATCGCGGGACGACTTCGGCGACAGGATCGCGCTTTTTGCTAAGGCCATGCGCCTAGCGCGCTTTAAAAGACGAGCCCGACAACGCCCATCGCGGCCGCCCAATGACGCGGCGGATCGCCAACTGATTGACGTCTCTGGGTTGCGGACAACGTCAGTTGAGATACCAATATCAATCGCCCGAAAGCATAGCTTGAAGTGAGCGCCTTGGCCGAACCCCCGTATTCGGGAACCTCAGGATCTAAAGTTCTCGCGTTCGGGTCGCTTCGTGGCGCCGTGATCGGGCTCACGGCCTTTGGCCTCATCGGGGGCGGCCTCCTGCTGGTGGGCGGACGCGGCGACTATCCCAATCTCCACACCATCCTCGATACCGGCATGGGACTGCTTTCGGGGATCCTGGCTCTGAAGCTATGGGGCGCGGGCCAGCATGCCCACGGCGACATCGCCAAACGCCTCGCCCTGGTGTTCCTGGCCACATGCGCGATGGAGGTCGTCCATGTCCTCGTGACCGTCGAATGGTCGGGCCCTCTGGCGCCGATCAGAGCGGCCAGCGGGGTGTTGCGACCGTCGACATGGCCGCCGCCGTCGCACCTGCTGCCCTTGGGCGCGGTCGGCGCCCTGGCATGGCCGGCAAACAACCGCCGTGGCCTTCTCGTCTTCGCCGTGGCGATCCTGGCGACGGCGGCGGCGCTGTTCGCCATCTATCAGCGCCTGCCGACCTACCTTCCCCCGGGGCCACTAGGGATCACCCGTCCGGCGCTAATCGCGGCGCCCTTGCTCTGGGTCGTGGTGGCGGTCGTGGCTTGGCGTCTGGCCGATCGTGACCGCATCGTCGCGGCCCTGCCGGCGACCGCGGTCATCCTCATCCTGGCCAACATCATCATGCTGTACTCGCGTTCGCCCGCCGACGCGCCCGCGATGACCGCGCACCTGGGCAAGCTCACCGGTGATCTGACGCTTCTGTTCTTTCTGTTTCAAACCGCCTCGCGGGACATGCAGGACCGTATCAACGCCGAGGCCGCCCTGTCGCAGCTCAACGCCAAACTGGATCAGCGTGTCGCCGAACGGACAGCGCAGCTGGAGGCGGAGACGCTGGCCCGCCAGCAAGGCCAGCGCCTGCTCGAGGCCGTGGTCGAAAACTCTCCCGCCGTCATCTACGTCAAGGACCTCGATGGCCGCTACCTGATGGTCAATCGTCGCTACGGCGACATTTTTCACATCGACCGCGACACGATGATTGGGCGTACCGACCACGATATCTTTCCGACGGAGATCGCCGACGCCTTCCGCGCCATGGACGTGCGTGTCGCCGCGGCGGACCAGCCGCTGACCGAAGAGGAAAGCGCCCCGCACGACGACGGGCCCCACGCCTATATTTCGGTAAAGTCCCCCCTGCGCGACGAAGCCGGCAATCCCTACGCCGTATTCGGAATCTCGACGGACATCACCGAACGCAAGACCGCGGAAGCCAAGCTTCACACGCAGCTGGAGCGGATGGGCCTGCTGGACGAGATCACTCGGGCCATCGGTCAGCGCCAGGACAACCAAAGCATCTTCCAAGTCGTCGTGCGCAGCATCGAGGACCAACTGCCGGCCGACTTCGCCTGTCTTTGCCTTTATGACGACGTGGAACGCGCGCTCACCGTCGCCGCGGTCGGAGTCCACAGCCAGGCCCTGGCGCTTGACCTGGCCATGCCGGAACGGGCGCGCGTGGATATCGACCAAAACGGTCTTTCGCAGTGCGTCCGAGGACGCTTGGTCTACGAACCAGACATCGCCAAGGTCCCCTTTCCGTTTCCAACGCGGCTCGCCGGCGGCGGCCTCGGGTCGATGGTTTGCGCGCCCCTACAGGTCGAAAGCAAAGTGTTCGGCGTGCTGGTCGTGGCCCGCTTCCAGCCGAACGCCTTCGTCAGCGCCGAGTGCGAGTTCCTGCGCCAGGTGAGCGAGCACGTCGCCCTGGCCGCCCATCAAGCTCAGTTGCATACGGCGCTCCAAGCCGCCTATGACGACCTGCGCCAGTCCCAGCAGGCGATCATGCAGCAGGAGCGTCTGAAGGCGCTGGGTCAGATGGCCAGTGGCATCGCCCACGATATCAACAACGCCCTGTCGCCGGTCTCCCTGTATACGGACGCGATGCTCGAAACCGAGACCGGCCTTAGCCCGGCGGGGCGCGGCCAGCTCGAGATCATCCGCCGCGCGGTCGAGGACGTGGGCCAGACGATCGGCAAGATGCGCGAGTTCTACAGGCTCCGCGAGGCCCAGCTGGAGACCGCGCCCCTCCAGCTGAATGAGCTGGTCGAGCAGGTTCTGGAGCTCACCCGGGCGCGTTGGAACGACATGGCCATGCAGCGCGGCGTGGTCATCAAGGTCGAAACCGATCTGGTCCCCGATTTGCCCCCGATTTTGGGCGTCGCCAGCGAGATCCGTGAGGCGCTGGTCAATCTCGTGTTCAACGCCATCGACGCCATGCCCGAGGGCGGTGTCCTTTCGGTGAGCACCGTCAGGATTGGCGCCGGCGTCAACGGCGCCGTCCGGGTCACCGTCGCGGACAACGGAATTGGCATGGACGCCGAGGCTCGCCGACGGTGCCTCGAACCCTTCTTCACGACCAAGGGTGAACGCGGAACGGGCCTCGGATTGGCGATGGTCTATGGAGTCGCGCAGCGTCACCGCGCCGAACTGGACGTCAATTCCTCGCCGGGCGCCGGCACGGCCATTTCGCTGACCTTCTCCGAAGCATCCGCCGATGCCGCCGCGCCCGACACGGTGTCGGACGCGCCGCATCGGCGACTGCGCCTGCTGCTCGTCGACGACGATCCGGTGCTCCTCAAGGCGCTGAGCGACGCGCTGGAAAACGACGGCCATATCGTGACGGCGGCGAACGACGGCGGCGGCGGGATCGAGGCTTTCAGGGCCGGTCAGGCCGGAGGCGGCTTCGACGCCGTCGTCACCGACCTTGGCATGCCCTATGTCGACGGTCGCCGCGTGGCTGCCGCGATCAAGGGGTTGTCGGCCACCACGCCGGTGATCCTGCTCACGGGATGGGGTCAGGGGCTGCTCGCCGACGAGGACATCCCGCCCCATGTTGATCTGGTGTTGAGCAAGCCGCCCAAGCTACGGGAGCTTCGTGCGGCCCTGGCCCGTTTCACGACATGAGCGGCTCCATGGTCGACACCCAGACTCCGACGGACGACGGCGATCGACGCGCGCGCATCCTGATCGTGGACGACGAGGCGGCCAACCTGGAGGCTTTGCGCGTGACTCTCGGAGGTCAGGGCTTCGTCGTGACCGGCTTCACCCATCCGGCCGAGGCGCTGCAGGCGATCACTCTCGGCGCCTTCGACATTCTACTGACCGACCTCAGAATGCCGACGACCACCGGCGTCGAACTCCTGCGGAGCGCCCACGAACGCGACCCCTATCTGGCCGGCGTCATCATGACCGGCGAAGGATCGATCGCCTCGGCGGTGGAGTCGATGCGCAGCGGCGCGGTCGATTATGTGCTCAAGCCCCTCAAGCTCAGCAATCTACTGCCGGTCCTGGCGCGCGCGCGCACCCTAGGCCGACTGCGGCGCGAGAACGACCAGCTCGAACAGAGCGTACGGTCTCGCACGGCCGAGTTGGAGCGGGCGCTCGAGGAGATCGACCGCCAAGCGGCCGAACGTCTCAAGGCCGAGCAAGCCCTGATGCAGGCTCAAAAGATCGAAGCCGTCGGCCGGCTTACCGGCGGAGTCGCTCACGATTTCAACAACCTGCTCGCCGCCGTGATCGGCAATCTGGAGCTGTTGCAGCGCAAGCTGCCTCCCGAGGCGGCGGCGTGTCTCCGGTTCGTCGACAACGCCTTGGAGGCGGCCAACCGCGGGGCCAAGGTCACCGGCCAACTCCTGGCCTTCTCCCGCACCCAACGGCTGCGGCTTGAGCCGCTCGAGATCGACGCGGCCTTGCGGCGCAGTGATCCCCTGTTGCGTCAGGCGCTCGGCCCTGGGGTCGATCTGGAGGTGAGCCTCGAGGCGGAAGGCGCCTGGGCGAGCACCGACGCCACGCAATTGGAGCTCGCGGCGCTGAATCTGATCGTCAACGCACGAGAAGCGCTGGCCGACGGCGGTCTGGTGCGCTTGAGCACCCGCCTCGTGTCTGATCAGATCGTCCTCGAGGTCGCCGATACGGGCGTGGGGATGACGCCGGAGGTCCTGGCCCGGGCCACCGAGCCCTTCTTCACCACCAGGACCGGATCTGGCACGGGTCTGGGCCTGGCGCAGGTCCATGGTTTCGCGCGTCAATGCGGCGGTGATTGCGAAATCGAGAGCGCCCCCGGCGCGGGAACCCGCGTTCGTATTCTACTCCCGCGCACCGAGCCATTGGCGCCGCTTGCCGAGCCGACGCCCGAACCGGTCGCGACGAAACGGGAAGGGCTCAAGGTGCTCGTCGTCGATGACGATCGCCACGTTCGCGAAAGCCTCTGCGAGGCGCTCGCGAGCGAAGGCTTCCTGGTGCGTTCCGCATCCGACGGCCCTTCGGGCTTGGCCGAGCTTGAAACCGAGACGCCGGACGCGGTGGTGCTGGACTACGCCATGCCGGGCATGACCGGCGCCGAAGTCGCGCGCCGGGCCCTGGCGCGCCACCCTCACCTGCCGATCGTGTTCCTGAGCGGCTATGCCGACTCTTTGGCGTTGGACCAGATCGAAGCCGCGGCCGTCCTACGCAAGCCGATCGCCATCGCCGATCTCAGCCGCGCGGTGCGTTTGGCTGTCGGATAGCCGACGCCGCTAGCCTGAGGGCCAAAACCAACGCGCCGCCCCCGAGGCCGGCTTCGAGTCGCCGTTTTCTTCGCGGCCGCTGAGACAATCATCCTGCACGCCACACAAGTACAAGCCCCCGCGCGCTTGTAAAATTTAACCATCAATTAACATTTTGACAAAGTCTATAATTCGACACTACTCCAAGCTTGACCATAAATTACTCTCGGAATTCAGTATTTTTGACGCGAATATCAAATTACAGTTGCGCCATCCTGCCGCATTACGACTCCCCAATCCCCAAGATACATTTCAGTTAACCACACTGATTTGTTTCGCGTATCGAGGGGGCGTCACTGGTGTTCGATATCGCCCGCCAAGCGGTCCTACTGGCGATCGCCGCGGCGTGTTGCCTGGCGGCCGGATCCGCCGCGGCCCAGGTCCTGGAGATCGGCGTCGACGGCGCGGTGACGCGCTTCGACGGCCCGGCGATCTTTACCCGAGACGGAGCCATTGCGCTGGCCGCCCCCGCGGAACCGACGCTTCACGGGAACGCGGACGTCGATGCCGTGCGTCAGCAGCTATCAACCGCCGCCGACGCCTACGCCCTTGATCCCAAGCTGATCGAAGCCGTCGCCTGGCGCGAAAGCCGCTTCCGCGCCGACGCCCGCTCGCCCAAGGGCGCGGTCGGGGTCATGCAGCTGATGCCGGGCACCGCGCGCGACCTGGGCGTCGATCCCTTCGACGCGACCCAGAACATTCGCGGCGGCGCGCTCTACCTGCGCCGCATGCTGTCGGAGTTCGGCGGCGACGTCCGCCTGGCCCTGGCCGCCTACAACGCCGGCCCCGCAGCCGTCCGCAAGCATGGCGGCGTGCCGCCCTATGCCGAAACCCAAGCCTACGTGACCTCGATCCTCGGCCGCATGGCTGGATCGAGTCCGGCCTTCGCCGTCCCCGCCCTCGGAGCCTCCCGCTGATGCGCAAGCACTTCCAAACCAAGGCCGCCGCCCTGGCGACCGTTCTCCTCGCGGCGGCCTCGCAGGCCCACGCTCAAGCCGTCCAGGCCGATCCGCAAGGTTCGGGCGCGCTGCTGGCCGGCGTGACCTGGCTGCAAGGCACGCTGATGGGCAATGTCGCCACCGCCGTGGCCGTCATGGCCGTGGCCGCTGTCGGCTTCATGATGCTGACCGGCCGCCTGAACTGGCGTTACGGCGCGACCGTCATCCTGGGCTGCTTCATCCTGTTCGGAGCCACGACCATCGTCAGCGGCATCCGCTCCGCCGCCGGGACCTGAGCCATGGCCGCCCCGCTGGATCGCGACGTGGTGTTCGGCGCCCTGACCCGCCCGCAGATGTTCGCGGGCGTGACCTACAGCTATTTCGTGATCAACGGGGTGGTGACCGCCGAACTCTTCCTGATCACCAAGTCGTTCTGGGCCATCGCCGCGGCCTTGGTGATCCACGCGATCGGCTACGCGGCCTGCCTGCGTGAACCGCGCATCTTCGACCTGTGGCTGACCAAGGTCAGCCGCTGCCCCCGTGTTCCCAATTTCCGGGCCTGGCGATGCAACAGCTACAGCGCATGAATCCTCGCAAGGAGGCGACGGCCGGCAAACGCCTGCCCTACGCTCGCCACCTCGACGACGTCACGCTGGAGACCCGCGACGACCTGTTGATCCAGGTCATTCACCTGGCCGGCCTGCCGTTCGAGACCGCCGACAGCGAGGAGCTGAACTACCGCAAGGCCGTGCGCGACGTGATGCTGCGCGGCCTGGCCAGTTCGCGTTTCGCCCTCTACCACCACGTGGTCCGCCGTGAGGTCGACGCCCAGACCCAGGGTGCGTTCCCGGACGCCTTCAGCGCTGATCTCGACGCCGTCTGGAGCGAGCGACTGGCCGCGCGCAAGCTCTACGTCAACGACCTGTTCCTGACGATCGTCCGCCGCCCGCTGCAGGGCCACGGCGGTGTGATCGACGGCGTCCTTCGCGCCCTAAAAGGGACCGGCAAGGCTGAGGCGGCCGCGACCCTGGCCGCCGATCGCCGCGAACTGGACAGCGCCCGCGACAGCCTGATCTCCGCCCTCGCCCCCTACGGCGCGCGCGCACTGGGCGTCTATGACGGCGCGGCCGGCCGCTGTTCGGAGCCGCTGGAATTCCTGTCCTGCCTTTACAATGGCGAGATGCGTCCTGTGCTGGTCCCGCAAGGCGACGCCGGCGAGTACCTGCCCTATCGCCGCGCCAGCTTTGGGCTGGAGACGCTGGAACTGTCGCGGGCCGGCGCCCTGGTGCGTGGCTTCGGATCGATGGTGTCGATCAAGGACTACCCGGCCCAGACCACGCCCGGGATGTTGGACGACCTGCTGCGCCTGCCGTGCGAGATGGTGATCACCCAGAGCTTCGGCTTCGTCGATCGCCAACCGACCCTGGAGCGGATGAACCTGGCCCTGCGCCGCATGAAGGCGGCGGACGATGATGGCGTCAGCCTGCGCGCCGACCTGACCCGCGCCAAGGACGACGTCGTCTCGGGCCGCGCCGCGTTCGGCGAGCACCACCTGTCGGTGCTGGTGCGCGGCGAGACCCTAGACGGCCTGGACCGCTCGACCGCTGAGGTGATGTCGGCCTTCACCGAGATGGGCGCCATCGCCGTGCGCGAGGACATCAACCTCGAGCCGGCCTTCTGGGCTCAGTTTCCGGGCAACTTCAAGGACATCGCCCGGAAAGCTCTGATCTCGACCGCCAATTTCGCCGGCTTCGCCAGCGGCCATAACTTCCCGATCGGCCGAGCCGACGGCAACCACTGGGGCCCGGCGGTCACCTTGCTGGAGACCACCTCGGCGGGGCCGTACCATTTCAACTTCCACAAGGGCGACCTGGGCAATTTCACGGTGATCGGCCCGTCGGGCTCGGGCAAGACCGTGGTGCTGAACTTCCTGCTGGCCCAAGCCCGCAAGTACAGCCCGCGCATCGTCTTCTTCGACAAGGACCGGGGCGCGGAGATCTTCCTGCGGGCCATCGGCGGCCGCTACGAAACCCTCCGTCCGGGTCAACCGACCGGCTTCAACCCGCTGGCGCTCGCCGACACGGCGACCAATCGCAAATTCCTGGCCGAATGGGTCGCCAAGCTGCTTTCCGTGCCTGGCGAGGCCCTTTCGGCCGAAGACGTCGCGCGGATCAAGGACGCTGTCGACGCCAGCTACGACCAGACCCCCTCCCTGCGCCGCCTGCGGTACTTCGCCGAACTGTTCCGCGGCGCGCGCCGTCCCGACGCCGCCGACCTGGCGGCGCGCCTGGCGCCTTGGCACGGCTCGGGCGAGCACGCCTGGCTGTTCGACAACGAGACCGACGGCCTGGACCTCGACCAGCTCACCCTGGGCTTCGACATGACCCAGTTGCTGGACGACCCGACGCTGCGCACCCCGGCCATGATGTACCTGTTCCACCGCGTGGAGCAGCGTCTGGACGGTCACCCGACCCTGATCGTCATCGACGAGGGCTGGAAAGCCTTGGACGACGACGCCTTCGTGGCGCGCATCCGCGACTGGGAAAAGACCCTGCGCAAGCGCAATGGGGTGGTCGGCTTCGCGACCCAGAGCGCCCAGGACGCCCTGGAAAGCCGCATCGCCAGCGCCATCATCGAACAGGCCGCGACCCAGATCTTCATGGCCAACCCCAAGGCCCAGGCGAAAGACTACTGCGAGGGCTTCGGCTTGACCCAACACGAGTTCGAACTGGTCAAGACCCTGCCCGACACCTCGCGCTGCTTCCTGATCAAGCACGGGACCGACAGCGTCGTAGCCCGCCTGAATCTCGCCGGCGCGCCCGAACTGCTGACCGTGCTGTCGGGCCGCGAAACGACCGTCCGCAAGCTGGACGCCTTGCGCGAGCAACTTGGTGACGAGCCGCGGGCCTGGATGGCCAAGCTGCTGGAGGCGGCGTGACCATGGCCGGCTGCGCGCAACTCCCCGCCGACGCCCAAATGGTCAAAGGCCTGATTGGCTCCGTCGATTGCCGGGTCCAGGACTTGGCTCAGACCGGCTATGCCGTCTTGGCCGCGCCGGGTTCGCCCGTCGGCCTGCTGCTGACCGGCCTGCTGACCCTGTACGTGATCTTCGTCGGCTATCGCCTGATCCTGGGCCGAGGCGGCCTGCGCGTCGGCGACGCCACCTTGATGGTGATCAAGATCGGCCTGGTGGTGGCGCTGGCCACCAATTGGGGTCTGTTCCAGACTCTGGTCTACGACACCCTGACCAAGGCGCCGGCCGAGGTGGGCGGTCTGCTGCTCGGCGGCTTGCAGGGTCAATCGGCCAATCCGTTCGCACGCCTGCAGGACGCTTTCGACGGCTTACAAGAGTCGGCGACCCTGATGGCCAGCCGGGCCGGCGCGGGTCCGGCGGCGATGCAGAGCGGGCCCGGCTTCGGCGCCTTCGCGGTCAACACCGGCGGTCTGACCCTGGTGCTGTCGACCCTGGGCGTGCTGCTCGCCAGTAAAGTCGTGCTCGCCATCTTGCTGGCCCTGGCGCCGCTGGTCGTCGGCCTGACCCTGTTCGAGACCACGCGCGGTCTGGTCGAAGGATGGCTGAAGGCGATGATCGCCCTGGCGCTCACCCCGCTGATCGCCACCCTGACCCTGTCGCTGGAATTGGCCATGCTGTCCCCGTCGCTGAAGGCCCTGGCCGAGGCGCGCGCAGGCCAACAGTTCGCCGCCTTCGACGTCGACCCGGCCGTCACCGTGCTGGTGCTCACCCTGGTTTTCGCCCTGGTCATGGTACTGGCTGTGATCGCCGTCTGCGTCACCGCCGCGGGCTTGCGCCTGCCGCGAGGCCTGGCCGGCGCGGCCTGGTCCGATCGCGCCGTCGCGCCGGACGCGCCACGCTACGCCGCCTCGCAAGTCGAGCCGATGAGCCGGGCCGCCACCATCGCCGCGGCCGCGATCGCGCTCGACCGCCGCGACACCGGCGTCACGTCCGCCGATCCCATCGGGCCACGCCTGCTGACGATCGTCTCCGATCGCGGACACGTCGCCCAAGCCGCTCAAGCTGGCCAAGTCCCGCCGCTGGGCCACAGCCATCGCCGAACACCCGCCCCCCGCCGCGCCGCCTCGGGCGCCCGGAGAGACCAGTGACCTTCGCCTACCCTCGTTTCCAAACTCTGCTCGTCGCGTGCGTTCTGACGACAGCGGTCGCCAGCTCGGCCTTCGCGACTCAGACACCGCGCCCCGGCGCCGTGGACCCGCGTATCCGCACTGTCGCCTACGACGCCGACCAGGTCGTGCGCCTGACCGGCTATTTCGGCATCCAGACCATGCTGGAATTCGCGCCCGACGAGCGGATCGAGAACGTCTCGATCGGCGACGCCATGGGCTGGCAGGTCACGCCGAACAAGAAGGCCAACCTGCTGTTCCTCAAGCCGCTGGACCGCACGGCCGCCACCAACATGACCGTGGTGACCGATCGTCGTCGCTACCTGTTCGAGCTGGTCGTCGCCGCGCCAAAGGCCTCGACCAAGGACCTGGCGTACGTGGTGCGCTTCCTCGTTCCCGCGCCTGCGCCCGTCGCTGTTGCGGCCCCGCCGCCACCTCCAGCAGCGCCCGTGGCGCGCAACAGCGCCTACAGCGTCAAGGGCGACGCCGCCATCCAGCCCGCCAAGGTCTTCGATGACGGCGTGGCGACCTACTTCGCCTGGCCCGCGCAAGCCGACCTGCCGGCCGTATTCGTGGTCGGCGCCGACGGCGTCGAGGGCCTGGCCAACGCCGTGTTCCGCGACGGCTACCTGGTCGTCGACCAGCTGGCTCCGCGTTTCGTGCTGCGCTCGGGCAAGTCCAGCCTGACCGTCACCAACGGCGCGTTTTCGACTCGTCAGGAGGCCGCCCAATGAGCGTCCACCTCGATCCGCGACAGTCCGCCCAGGTTGTCGAAGACCTCGCCGCCGCCGACGCCCAGGTCCGTCCGACTGTGGCCCGCGCTCATGCCGGCGTCCCGACGCCGGTGATCTTGGCAGGCTTCGGGGTGCTGGGGATCGGCGTCTTCCTGTGGATGTCCAGCCACCGCGCCGACGCCCACACGCGTCCACACCGCGCCGCCGTGGCGGCTAAGGCCGAGGCCACGACGCCCTCGACCTCGTCCCAGGCGCCGCCCCCGAACATTCCCGGCCCACAGTTCACCGAGAACAACAGCCTGCCGCCGACACCGGCGCAGATCGCCGCGATGGCGGCCGAGCCGCTGCCGCCAACGCCAGACGTTGACGTCGATCAGCGCCGCCGCGCTCCGACCCTCGTGGTCGATTTCGGCGGCGCGCCCACGCTGATCAAGGCCAATGTCGACATGGCCCAGACCTCCTCTATGTCGAAGGCCGACACCGGCCTGAACCCGGATGAACGCTTCGCCGACCGCGTCTCGGCCAGCGACGCCGAGCCGGCCAAGGCCACCGCCATGCGCGACCTCGACGCGATCATTCCGCAAGGCGCGGTGATCCCGGCGGTCATGGAAACGGCGATCAATTCGGACCTGCCCGGCCTGGCGCGGGCGATGGTCACGCGGGACATCAAGAGCTTTGACGGTTCCACCGTCCTGATCCCGCGCGGCAGCCGGGCGATCGGCCAGTACAAGTCGRGTGTGGCCCTCGGCGCCTCGCGCGTCTTCGTCATCTGGACGCGGGTGATCCGTCCCGACGGTGTCTCGATCCAAATTGCTTCTCCCGCTGCCGACCCGTTGGGTCGTGGCGGTCTGGAAGGCAAGGTCGACCGCCACTTCTTCAGCCGCTTCGGCGGCTCGATCCTGATGTCGGTGCTGAACGCCGGCGTCGCCGCCGTCGGCAACGCCCGCTCGACCTCGCAGATCTACATCGGCACAGCGGCCGAGGCGGCCAATCTCGCCGGTACGGTCGCCAAGACCGACCAGAAGGTCTCGCCGACCATCCAGACCGCGCAAGGCGCTCCGGTGACGATCTTCGTCGCCCGGGATCTCGACTTCTCGGGCGTACGCCGATGACCGCCCTCGCGCCCAAGCCCCTCTCGTCGAGAATGGGCGTCTATCTGGAGGCCTACCTCGCCCCGCTCGCGCCCTGGCTGGCCGAACCGGCTGTGACCGATCTCTATGTCAACCGTCCTGGCGAGCTGTGGATCGAGCGGCTGGGCGGCTTGGCCGAGCGCGTCGAGGTTCCAACCCTCGACGAAACCAACCTCTGGCGCCTGGCGCGTCAGGTGGCCAGCCTCTCCAGCCAGGGCGTCAGCCGCGAGCACCCGCTGCTTTCGGCTGTCCTGCCCGACGGCGCGCGGGTGCAGATCGTGGCCCCGCCGGCGACGCGTGGAGGTCTAGCGCTGGCCATCCGCAAGCACGTGGTCAGCGACCTCAGCCTAACCGACTACGCCTCGACCGGCGCCTTCGACCAGGTGCTGACGCCCCCGGCCAGTTCCGACGCGATCCTCCGCGCCTTTCTCGACGCCGGCGATGTCCGAAACTTCCTGGCCGCCGCCGTGCGCGCCGGCAAGAACATCGTGGTCAGCGGCGGCACCTCGACAGGCAAGACCACCTTCCTGAACGCCCTGCTCAAGGAAGTTCCCCTCGATCAGCGCCTCATATTGATCGAAGACGCGCCCGAAATCCGCCTCGTCCATCCCAATGCCGTCGGCCTGGTGGCGGTGCGTGGCGAACAGGGCGAGGCCCGTGTCACCGCCGAGGACCTGTTGCAGGCCTCGCTTCGCCTGCGGCCCGATCGGATCATCCTGGGCGAACTGCGCGGCGCCGAAGCGTTCAGCTTTCTGCGCGCGGTGTCCAGCGGCCATCCCGGTTCCATGACCACTGTCCATGCCGACAATCCGGCTGGCGCGATCGACCAGCTGGCGCTGATGGCCCTGCAGGCCGGCGCCAACCTGCGCCGCGCCGACGTCGTCGATCATGTCCGGCGCGTCGTCGATGTCTTCGTTCAGCTTCACCGCGAAAGCGGCGTCCGCAAGGTCCGGGAGGTCGTCTTCCAGGACCGCTAAGCTCTCTCCCATTCAGTTTTTCTCTGGTTTTCCAGCTTCAGGCGCGCCGCCCGTTGGCGCGTCAGGGACTTTGTTATGCGTAAACAGCACCTTGGCTCGGCGGCGCTTAGCCTCACGATCTTCCTCTCCGCCTGTGGCGGCGCGCCGAGCGACAGCGCCGGCGGCGGCTCGACGAAAAGCGGCGCCGCCGACGCCATCGCGCTCGCCCCGACGGGCGAGATCATGCCGGACGAGGCCGCGCGGTTGGCCAAGCAGGCCAGTTTTGGCCCGACGCCGGAGCTGATCAACGCGATCGTCGCCAAGAGGTCGGTGACGGCTTGGCTCGACGAGCAGTTCACCCTGACTTCCAGCAGCTATGCCGATCTAGCCGGCAAGCCGGTGCCGGGAAACTTCTGCTCGACGTTGACGGGCGCGGATCTGACCAATTGCAACCGGGACAACTTCTCGGCTTCGCCGATGCAGATGCGGTTCTACGCCGATGCGATCGGCAGGGATGACCAGCTGCGCCAACGGGTGGCTTTCGCCCTCTCGCAGATCGTCGTCGCGTCCGAGCAGGATGTCCACAACACGGCCGGCTTGGCGACCTTCCAGCAGATCCTGCTCAGCAACGCCTTTGGAAACTACCGCGACATCCTCCAGGCCGTCACGCTCAACGGCTTTATGGGCGACTACCTGGACATGGCCGACTCCAACAAGAGCCAGCCTAACGAGAACTACGCCCGCGAGCTGATGCAGCTGTTTTCGGTCGGAACGGTGCTGCTCAATCCGGATGGCACGCCCCAGACCGACAGCACGGGCGCGACCATTCCCACCTACAGCAACACCGACGTGAGGGAGGTGGCGCGAGCGTTGACGGGGTGGACCTGGGCGCGGCTGAACGGGGCGGCCCTGACCGACAACAACAAGCGTGACTGGTCGCGGCCTATGGTGATGTACGCCACGCGCTTCGACACCGGCGCCAAGACGTTCCTCGGCAAGACGGTCGCGGCCGGCGCCAGCCAGCAGGCCAATGTCGACGCGGTGGTCGATGCGGTGTTCTACCACCCCAACACCGGACCCTTTATCTGCAAGCGGCTGATCCAGCAGCTGACCTTGGCCAATCCGACTCCGGCCTATGTCGAGCGCGTGGCGGCGGTGTTCGCCAACAACGGCGCGGGCGTGCGCGGCGACCTGAAGGCCGTGGTTCGGGCGATCTATCTCGATAGCGAGGCGCGCGTCGTTTCGCAACTGCCGGGCAAAGTGAAGGAACCGGTGCTGCTGGCCACCTCCTTGGGCCGCGCCATCGGCTACACGACCGATGGCTATGCTTTCACGACCCGCGACGCCGGCATGAGCCAGGCTCCGTTCCGGCCGCCGTCCGTATTCAACTATTACCCCTACGATTTCCCGCTGCCGCAGGGCGCCGGCCTGGTTAGTCCGGTGGGCAAGCTGATGACCACGTCCACGACCATCAGCCGGCACAACTTCCTCTATGACTGGACAGTGGGCGGCGACGCGACGCGCAGCGAGTTCAAGCCAACATTGGGCGCGACGGGCACGGTCCCCAACTGGGCGTCGTGGGAAGCCAGCGGCGCGAATGACGCCAAGACGATCGACCGGATCAATCTGGTGATGCTGAACGGCGCGATGACCCCGGCCCAACGCCAGGCGATCGCTTCGGCCATGGCCGCGATCAAGAACTCCGACCCGGCCCTGCAGGCCCGTCGTCGCGCCCAGGCGGCGCTGTACATCGCCGCCTCCTCGCCCCTCTTCCAAGTCGATCGGTAAGCGTATGTCCGTCTCTCGTCGTGAAATCCTGCAACTGACCGCCGGCGGCTCGGCCGTCGCGGCCCTGGGCCAGCTGGGCCTGGCCAGCGCCCTGGCCGCCGATAGCGGATCGTACCGCGCCATGGTCGGGGTGTTCCTGTTCGGCGGCAACGACGCCTGGAACCTGGTCGCGCCCACCGACGGCCGCTACGCCGACTACGCCAAGCAGCGCGGGTCCAGTATCGCCCTGGCCCAGACCAGCCTCGTGCCCTTGAGCGGCACGGCCTTTGGCCTGCACGCCGCCCTGGCTCCGTTGAAGACCGCCTGGGACGACGGCGGCCTGGGCGTGGTCTTGAACACCGGCACCCTGTTCGCGCCCTTGACCAAGGCCCTCTACACCAGCCGCCCGGATCTGCGGCCGATCAACCTGATGTCCCATGAGGACCAGCAGAACCAGTGGCAGGGCATGCGCGCCCGCGCGGCCAACCGCGACGGCTTCATGGGCCGGATCAACGACCGCGCCGCGGCCGCCAACCTGCCGCCGCTGATCTCGATCGCCGGCTCGCAGCTGGCCCTGATCGGCGACCGCTCCGCGCCGCTGATCCTGCCGTCGTCGGGATCGATCGTCCGCAACGGCTACAACGCCGCCAGCACCGACGCGGCCGTAAAGGCCCGCCAAGCGGCGCTGGAGGTGTTCGCCGACGCTTCGTCCTACGGCGCGATCACCGACCTGACCAGCAAGGGCATGAGCTCGGCCTACGCCCAAGCCACGGCCGCCAACGCCATCATCACCTCGACCACCTCGGCCGTGGACAAGTACTTCGTCCATCCCACCACCGGCGCGGCCCTGACCTCGGACATCTCCCGCCAGTTGCTGCGCGCGGCACGGATGATCGAGGCCCGCAACACCCTGGCCCACGCCAAGCAGACCTTCTTCGTCAGCCAGGGCGGCTATGACACCCACACCAACGAGCTGGCCGCTCACAACACCCTCTACGGTGACCTCGCCAACGCCCTGGCCGGCTTCTACAACGCCATGAAGGCCCTGGGCCTGAAGGACAACGTCACCGCCTTCACCATGTCGGACTTCGGCCGGGTGTTCAAAGGCAACGCCAACGGCGGCACCGACCATGCCTGGGGCTCCAACCACCTCGTCGTCGGCGGGGCCCTGGCCAACGGCAAGGTGCACGGCCGTTATCCGGATACGGCCTTCGGCGGTCCGGAAGACGCTTCCAACGACGGCCGCTGGATCCCCTCCATCGCCACCGAGGAATATGTCGGCGCCATCGCCCAGTGGTACGGTGTCAGCGCCGCCGACCTGCCCTATGTCTTCCCCAACTGGGCCAATTGGAACGGCGGCGGTCGCGGGCCCGTGCCGCTGTTCGGCTAGGTCCCAGCCGACTTTCGGTCTGGCCGGCCAGCGCCTGGCGCTATCGAGCGCCAACCACCTTATTCAGCGTCAGAAATTCCAGGGCCTCGCGCTCGATCTTGTCCTGTTCCTCTTTCGGGAACTTGCCATGCACGCCGCCCGGCACGGTGTGGAAACGGTTTTGAACGCCAGCCTTGTCCAGGTCGGCCTTCAGCGCCAGCGACGCTTCGTAAGGCACGGTCGGATCCGTATCGCCATGGACGATGAACACCGGCGGCTGGCCTTTGCGCACGTAGGCCGCTGGCGACATCGTCGTCCACAGCGCCTCCGGCCCTCCGCCGATCCACCGCGCGGTCGACGGGCTCTTGAATGCGCCGGGAAGGTCGGATCGCAGGTGATAGGGCCCGTAGAAATCGAGGATCGCCGACACGGTCGGCTGGTCGCGGCAGGCTGGCAGATCGATGTCGTTGGTCTTGGGCAGCATGCCGGCCATCAAGGCCAGGTGACCGCCGGCCGAGGTGCCGTATGGCGCCACCCGCTTGGCGTCGAAGCCATAGGCCTTGGCGTTGGCCTTCACCCATGACAGGGCGCAGCGAACGTCCTGCACCGCCGCCGGCGCTGGCGCGACGTCGGTCAGGCGGTACTCGACCGTGACCACCGAGAAACCCGCGGCCAGATAGGCGCGGAAACCGCCCCATCCGGCCGGCTTCTCGCCCTTCCACCAGGCTCCGCCGTGGATATAGACCAGCACTGGGCGCGGTCCCTTGAAGGCGGTGTTGCGGTAGACATCGAGATGCAGGTCCTTGCCGCTGGCCTGCAGGTAGACAACGTCCTTGGTCACCTTCGGCGCCTTGACCGAGACCGGCGGGGCGGGATCGGTCGGGGCCTGGGCGGCGACGGACGTCGCGGCCAGCAGGGTGATGGCGGCGAGAGCCTTGGCGGCGAGAGTTTGGGCGATCATCGATGTCTCTCCCATCAGCTCATCAACAGGCCGCCGTTGATGTCCAGGCAGACCCCCGTCAGGAAGCTGGACTCGTCGCTGGCTAGATAGGCCACCGCATCGGCGATCTCTGGCGCGCGGCCTTCACGGCGCAACGGGGTGCCGGCCGCGACGCGGGCGCGAACCTCGTCCTTGGAGAAGGTGTCGTGGAAGGTGGTGCCGATCATGCCCGGGCATAGGGCGTTCACCCGGATCCCTTGTGGGCCCAGTTCCTTGGCCATGGCCTTGGTGAAGGTCATGATCGCGCCCTTGGCCGTGGCGTAGGCCGTGGCGCCAGGACCACCGCCGTCCTTGCCGGCCTGCGAGGACAGGTTGACGATCGCCGAGCCGGCGGCCATGTGCGGGACGGCGGCCTTGGTGGTCAGGAACACCGAAGTCAGGTTCAGGCGCATGACGTGGTCGAAGAAGGTCTCATCCATCTCATCCAGCGTCTTGCGAGCGACCATGCCGCCAGCGACGTTGATCAGAGCGCCGATCGGGGCGCCGAAGGTCGACAGGGCCGTGTCGACCAGCGCCTGAACGTCGCTCGCGGAGGTCATGTCGCCCTTCAGGATCAGCGCGCGACCGCCCGCGGCTTCGATCTGCGCCAAGGTCGCCTTGGCGCCCTCTTCGCTGCCGAAGTAGTTGATCGCGACATTGGCCCCTTCGGCCGCCAGCTTCAGGGACACGGCCTTGCCGATATCGCGCGCGCCGCCGGTGACGATGACGGTCTTGTTTTCGAGGCGCATCAGGATTTTGCTCCATTGGGAGTGCGGGCCGCGAGGGCGGGATCAGCGAGGCGTTCGCCTCGGCCGCCCAAGAGCCAGATGGACAGGATGGAAAGAGGAACCAGGCTTGCGCCCATGACGAAGACCGGGGCGTAGCTGACCTTGGTGGCGACTGGGACGATCCAGGTGGTGATCAGGACCCCGGCCACGGCGGCGGTGCCGCTGATCCCAGCCAACGAGCCGACCGACCGGCCGGGCAGATAGTCGCTGGGCAGGGTCTGGATGTTGTTGATGGCGATCTGGAAGCCGAACAGGATCACGGCGATCAGCAACACCGCGTGCAGCGGCGTGGACGCGCCGATGGTCAGCAGAAGAGCCGGCAGCATGAATACGCCGCCCAGGGTGATCGCCCATTTGCGGGCCAGGCCCGGCCGCCAGCCGCGACCGATCAGCCAGCCGGAAATCCAGCCGCCGAACAGGCTGCCCGCCGCCGCCCCGACATAGGGCACCCAGCCGAACAGGCCGATCTGCTTGATGTCGAAGCCGAAGCGCTCGGCCAGATAGATCGGCAGCCAGGACACGAACAGCCACCAGACCGGATCGATGAAGAAGCGGGCCAGGATCAGGCCCCAGGCCTCGCGGTGGCGCAGCAGGCCCAGCCATGTTGGCCTGTACTCCACCTCGGCCTCGCCCGTCGTCAGACGCTGGCCGGTGAGGATGTGCTGGCGCTCATCGTCCGACAGCCACGGGTGGTCCTCGGGCCCGGCGCGGCACACGATGGCCCACGGAACCACCCAGATGACACCCAGCACCCCGATGACCAGGAAGGTCGCGCGCCAGCCGAAAGTCAGGAACAGCCAGGCGATCAAGGGCGCGGAGATGATGGCCCCGACCGAAGCGCCGGCGTTGAAGATGCCCTGGGCGAAGGCGCGCTCGCGCACCGGGAACCACTCGGCGTTGGCCTTGGCCGCGCCGGGCCAGTTGCCGGCCTCGCTGACGCCCAGGGCCGCGCGCAACACGCCAAGCGCCAGGATCGACCGCGCGACCGAGTGCAAGGCGATCGACGCCGACCAGGCCAGGATCGACAGCATGAAGCCGACCCGCGTGCCCAGGGCGTCGAAGATCTTGCCGAAGATCGTCTGGCCGGCGGCGTAGGACAGCATGAAGCAGGTCAGGATGAGCGCATACTCTTCCTTGCCGACGCCCATGTCCTTGGAGATCCGCGGCCACATCACCGCCAGGGCGTTGCGATCGATGTAGTTGATCACCGTGGCCAGGCCGACCATCCCGACGATCAGCCAGCGAAGGCCCTTGAACTTCATCTCGCGCCTCATTGTGCGGAACCGGCCAGACCGGAGAACCCGGTCCAGGCGTAGGCGCCGGCGGAGGTCGTGACCCGGTGGCGCTTGGCGGGATCGGGATCCCAGGAGACACCGATCACCAGGCTTTTGCCGGAGTTCAGGCGGATGAAGACGAGGTCCGCGCCGTTCTCCGACACGCGCTCGACGGCCTTCACCGAGGCGATGGTGTCGCGAGCGTATTCCTCGGCGGCGCTGTAGGCGCCGTGTGGCTCGAGCACCCCGGCCAGCGTGAAGCTGTCCTTGTCATCGCCACGTAGGACGAAGGCCCGCTCGTTGCGGAGATTGTAATTGGGATCGTTGGCGCCCAGCTCGGTCAGGACGACCTGATCGATGTCGGCGGACGCGAAGACGTAGTCGTAGAACCGGCCTTGGTTGAACCACGAGACACGCGCCCCGTCCTTCACCGGCGCCCGGCCGCGATCCCAAAGGTGCTGATAGCCGTCGGCCTTGCCCAGCGGCTTCAGCTCGCTGGTCCCGCCCTGGAACTTCAAGCCGGATTCGACGATCTGACCGTCATAGTGCAGCGGCAGGTCGAAGCGATGCTTGCCGCCGCCTTCAGCTCGGACCAGATCCAGGACGATCGGACGCCCGACCTCGGGCCTGTCGATCAGCGCCATGGCGCGGCGGTAGCGCACGCCCGGCCAGGCGTCGTCGATGCTGGCGGCTGTCATCTGGACGCCGTCCTTGGTGTCGAAGGCCAGGATCGTCGGCCAGTGCGCCTCGCCCGTTTCGGTCTTGGCTCCGAATTGGCTCTTCTCGTCGACCACGAGCGTGTTGTGGGCGACCGTCTGCTGGGCCCAACTGTCGTTCTCGGGCAGATAGCGGCCGCCGGCCTTGGCCTCGACGTTCAGGAACCGCGCCGCGCCGTAGTCGGTCACGACCTCGCGGCCGGCGTCGTAGAACTGCCAGGACAGCTTGTCGAAATGGCCGTGACCCATGCCCTGGGACGTGGCCTTGAAGACCAGCGCCTGGTCCTTGGCCTTGGGCCCAGAGCGCAGCACGACCAACGCGCCCTTGTCGCCCTTCGCTCCGTCGCGAAGCTTGATCGAGGCGAACGGGAACGGCTTGGCCTCGCCGCGCGCGATGGCGGCGGCGACCTCGCGCCCCTCGGGGCTGAGCACCACCGAACCTTGCTGGATGGCGATCGACAGCAAGGCCGGATCCTTCGTCGCGGCATAGGTCACGGCCACGCCGTGGACCAGCTCGGGGGTGTCGATCCCCTTATCCTTGATGGCGTCGTTGATCGGGAACAGCAGGCCGGCGTAGCTCTGCTGGATGTTGGCGTAGACGGCCTTGCGCAGCACGCCGCCGCGATAGTCGAGGATCTTGCGCGACGGATCGTGGCGCTGGATCGACTGGGCCAGCAGCAGGAACGGCGACAGGGCGTAACGCTGATAGTACGGCCCCTCGGCATAGTAGCCGTCGGGCGAGAACAGCTCTTCCAGCTGCTTGTAGAAGCCCGACTTGCCTGAACCGTCGAGGCCGTAAAGGGCTTGCTTGACCAGGCCCTGATCGCCGATCGCGTAGCCGGTCATGCCGACCGCCGCCAGCGCCCAGGTGCCGTGATTGTGGATGCTGCCGAAGGTCTTGGGCGAGCCGGTCGACAGGAACGCCGCCATCGGCCGGAACACGCCCGCCTCGATGGTCGCGCGGTCGGCGGCCGGGATGGCGTCCTTGACCGCCTCATAGCCCTGGACGGAATTGACCAACCAGACACTGTCGTTCAGCACCTGCCAGAACAGCCTGCCCGGGACCTGGTTGGCGCGCTTGGGATGCAGCGGCAGGGACGGATAGAGCTTGGCGTAGTCCAGCAGCACACGGCGAACGAGGTCGGCATAGGCCTGGTCGCCCGTCTGCCGGTAGAGCATCCCCGCCTCGTAGATCAGGCGATAATTGTCCTTGTGCCGCTCGTGGGTGTAGCCGCCGCCGGCGTCGGCCGGGACCGGCACGTCGATGGTCTTGCGCAGTTGCGGATCCACGAAGGCCTTGCTCTTGGCCAAGGTGGTGGCGAACAGAGGCGGGACCTGAGCGGCGGCGGCTGACGACGGCTGGGGCGGTGCGGGGTTGGCGGGCGTAGCGGCCTGAACCGCCCCGGCCAGGGCCAGGACCGCGAACCCGGCGCACAACTTCACTCTAAGCTTGGACATCTGACCTACTTGCGCTGATCGACGATCTCGAGCGCCGCACCGGTGTTGCCGGCCTCGCTGAGAACGGGCTTGCCGACGTGGATTGTGACGCGGGCCGGAGCCGCGCGTTCGAAGAGGTTGCCGTCGAGCTTCACGACCTGGACGCCGTCCAGTCGCATCGACGGCTGGCCCGGCGCGACGTCGCGAAACGCTGAGCCCCTGACCAGAACGCGCGGACCAAAGGTGCTCTCGTCCGTCCCGCCCCGCAGAATGTCGAGCGCGGGTCCGCCCAGGCGCGTGAATTGACTGCCGGCGATGTCGACCGTCTCGACGCCGTAGAGGCCCGAGCCGCCGGTCTCACCGGCGAGGTCGAGCACCGACCCGCTGATGTCGGTAAAGCGCGATCCGCTGATCGTCACATGGTCGGCGAAGGTGTTCTTCTCGCCCTTCAGCACGGCGAACGCCTTGCTGACCCGCAGGTGCGAAACCTCGGTGTCGATCAGTTCGACCGCGTAGTTGCTCGGCGGGTCGCTGGGGCTCACGCGGATCACGGCGTTGCCGGTCGCGTCCGGTGCGTTGGCGCCCGACAGGCGCAGCCCTTGCAGCTTCAGAGCGCTTCGACCCACCAGGTTGAAAAGGGTCGCGCGATCGAAGGTCACGACCGGTTCAGCGTCCCTCTCGGCGCGAAAGGTCAGGGGCCGGCTGACCTCGATGACATGGCCTTCGGCATAGTCGCCGGCGGCCAGCTCGATGATGTCGCCAGCCTTGGCCTTGGCGGCGGCCGCCGACAGTTGGTCCTGACCTGGCTTGATCCTCAGGACGCGGCCGCTGTCGAAAGCGACGGCCCGATCGCCCTTCGGATACCAGGCCACGCCCGTCTCTTCACGGGCCAGCAGCCTGACCGGCTCTCTCAGGCCCAGCGCCTTGCGCGCGGCGCCGTCCGGATAGACCCGGCCATCCGATAGGGTCTCGCGGCCGATCACCCGCGTCTCGAACCCAGCCACGCTCGCAAGCGGCGCGACGCCATCGAGGCGGTTGCCGGTAAAGGTCAGGCCGTCGATCGGCGCCAGGACCTTGAAGATCTCCCGCCGCCCCGCGCCCAGGAACACATTGCCGGTCAGGGTGCTCCGGGCCGGCGGCAAGGTCCGCTCCTGATCCGCGCCCGCCCCGAACACCACCGAGCCGACGTCGACGAAGATATTGTTCTCGATACGGGCGTCGAGCACCTGATTGTAGCGGTTGAGCGGGGAGTTCGGGACGCCGTTCATCAGCACCAGAGCCGCGGCGAAGCCGTCGCCGCGCAGGCCCTGGAAGTAGTTGTTGCGCACCGTCTGGCCGGCGTTGATCACGCGCACGCCGCCGGTATGGGCCACCCCGCCGCCCAGGAAGACATTGTCCTCGACCAAGTTGTCCTCGCCATGGCGCAGCACCAGCGACCCTTGCGAGCGGACGAAGACATTGCGGCGATAGATGTTGCCGCCGGACTTGTTCGAGACGATCTCGACCTCGCCGCTGCAGCCTTCGAAATAATTGTCCTCGACCACGGTCAGGGAACGGGCGCGCGAGAATGGGCTGGTCCCGACTCGGATCGTCTCGCCGCCGTTGGATCCCAGTGGAGGCCGGGGACCGAAATAGTTGTGGTYGATGCGGTGATGATTTTGCTGGCTCTCGGGCGAGCTCAGCACCACGGCAAGCGTCACGCCGTTGTTCAGCTTGCCCTGCAGATGATTGTGATCGAAGCGGTTGTTCTGGCCGTAGAGGCCGACCCAATAGTCCTCGGCGGCGCGATCGGGCTTGTTGAAGCCGTCGATCACCGTCTCGGTCACGCGGGAGTCGAACGCCAGCGCTTTGCCGTCCCCCCGAAACGAAATGACTTCGGGCGAAGGGCTGAAGCCATCCTTGAAGGTCAGGCCCGAGACCACTAGGCGCCGGCCGGCGATGCGCAGGTTCGACTTGCCGGAGATCACGACCCTGCCCGGCGTCTGGGCCCGCAGCGTGATCGGCTTGGCGGCCGTCCCCTCGCCGGTGAACACCATCTCGAAATCGCGCCAGACGCCGTTGGCCAGCACGACCGCGTCGCCGGGGACGGAAGCTCCCACCGCCGCCTTGAACGCTTCCGGGGTGCGCACCAGACGCTCGACCGCATCGGCGTGGACCGAGCCGGCCAGGGCGCCAAGGCCCAGCAGGGCGGCAAGGTTCGAGCGCAGGTTTCTCAATCGACGTCCTCCCCGCCCGAAGCTGTGATCGCTTCCTATGCCCCTCAAACCAACGCCGCGCGATCTGCGCTTCCAATGGGACGGGACACGCTAGCCGACCACCTGGGCGACAAGCTGTCAACCAATTTGTCGACCAATTTTCCGCTGCGCTGCCTGCGGCGACCCGAAGAGCATGGATCTAATGCGCTTTCGCGGCCAGCAATCCATATGCTGGCGAGCTTCAAACCGGCGCGCCCGGCCGTCGGTAGCCCATACTCTATCAGGCCCTGACCTGGGTGCGCCTTAGGAAAACAGCATGATGGGGAGTTGACATTCGCTCACACGGGGTCAACCAAATAGGTAAGCCAAATTTAGAAAATTGGTATTCGGGGAGGATGAGAACTATGGACACCCATCCACGGCGCGCCGGTGTGCGCGCCATGCTGCTCGCATCGACGTGCCTGATTATCGGCTCGGGCTTCGGTCAGGCCTGCGCCCAGGAAGCGCCGTCGGTACAGGACCAGAGCGCGGCCAAGGCCGCCGATGAGGTTGAGGCCGTGATCGTCACGGGCTACCGCGCCTCCCTGCAGAGCGCGCTGAATGTCAAACGGCAGTCGGACGTCATGGTCGACGCCATCAACGCCGAAGACATCGCCGATTTCCCCGACGCCAACCTCGCCGAGTCGCTGCAGCGCATCCCCGGCATCTCGATCGACCGCGACAACGGCGAAGGGCGCACGATCACCGTCCGCGGCCTTGGCGGCGACTTCACGCGGGTGCGCATCAACAACCTCGAGGCGTTGTCGACGGCGGGCACCAACGACACCAACTCCACCGCGATCAACTCCACCCGGACCTTCGACTTCAATGTGTTCGCCTCAGAGCTCTTCAACAGCCTGAAGGTCCGCAAGACCGCCTCGGCCGAGACCGACGAAGGCTCGCTGGGCGCCACGGTCGACCTGCAGACGGGCCGCCCCTTCGACTACCGCAAGGATCGCTACGCGCTCTCGGTCGAGGACGCCTATTATCAGAACGGCAAGCACCACAATCCGCGCCTGGCCGGCCTGTTCTCCAAGCGCTTCGCCGACGGCAAGATGGGCTTCCTGGCCTCTGCCGCCTATTCGGAGAAGGACTCCGAAACCGATCAGTACCGCCGTCAGATCGTGACGGGCGAGTACGTCTATCGCTCGGCGACTTGGGCCACGCTTGAGAACCCGCGACGCGCCGGCTTCTCCGCGCCCGTCGGCACGCTGTTCAGCAACCGCATCTCGAATCCGACGGCGACCAACCCAGGCACGGTGTCGGCCACCGCCGCCATCACCAATCCGGCCTATATCGACGCGGTGACCGGCTCGGATCCAACCGCCTACGCCCTGCTCCACCCGTCACTGGACGGCTCGCAAATCATCTTCCCCGCCCTGGCCGGCCCCGAACAACAGGACCTGCATCAAAAGCGCCTGGGCCTCACCGCGGCCTACCAGTGGGATATCTCGTCGCGGACGCGCCTCACCATCGATGGGCTCCATTCGAACCAGAAGAGCACCTCGACGCTGAACCAGCTGCTGCCGTTCGGCCTGAACCGCAACAACACCAACGCCACCTACGCCACGGCTAGCGCCGCGACCGCGCTGGCCTCCAAGCGCGGGCTCTACCCCGGCGCCTGCACCTATACGGCCGGTGGTCCCTTCGCCTCGCCGATCGACTGCGGCCAGGCAACCTATGGCGGCGCGCTCGTCGCCGGCACGAGCTTCTCATACAACCCCAACAATCTCGACGTTTACGACTATTACAACTCGCCCGTTTCGCCCGGCTATGTGGCCTCCGCCGACGGCTTGGCCATGCGCGCCCAGCAGATCGGTCGCCCGGCGACGGACGTGCTGGCCGCCAGCGTCACCAACGGGGTCGCCGATTACCTGAAGCTGCGGAACCTGGACTGGTCGGCGCGCGCCGACCAGGGCAGCTACAACACCACTTTCGACCAGCTTTCGTTCAACCTGACCCACGAGTTCAGTGACCGGTTCAAGGCCGACTTCACCTATGGCGCGTCGCGCTCGAAGCTCAACTCCTACGGCAAGATGGCCGAGTGGGGTCAGTTCGATCAGCCGGCCACCTTCACCTATGACGAGCGCGATGGCGGCGACATGCCAATGTTCGACGCCGGCTTCAACGCCGCCGATCCCAACCAGTGGACGATTCTCAAGGGGGTCTCGTTCCTGCGCTACCACAAGAAGGTCGTCGAAAACCGCTACAACTCGTGGAAGGCCGACTTCACCTGGGAGCTCAGCGACAACCTGACCCTGAAGTTCGGCGGAACCCAGCGCGACTATCGCTTCTCGACCTCGCAGACCGAGCGCCAGAACGTCCAGATCAACCCGACCGAAAAGGAAGCGGGCGTTTCGATCGCCAGTCTAGGGAAGGTCATCGACTTCGGCCAGGGTCTCGACGTGCCTGCCGGCACGACGACGTCGTGGTTCGGCCCGGACATCGAGAAGTTCGACGCCCTGTTCGGCTTCACTTGCGAGTGCGTCAACAAGTGGGGCGACTGGCGCCTGACCCAGTTCCGCCAGCAGGGACGCGAGACCTTCGCGGTGCGCGAGCAGACCGCCGGCGCGTACGGACAGGTCAACTTCAACTATGACTTCCTGGACGGCTGGAACACCTTCGGCAACATCGGCGCGCGCTACGCCACGACCGATGTCGACTCGACCGGCCGTTCGACCGGCGGACGGACCGTGGAGGGCGGCAATTCCTATTCGGACGTCCTGCCGTCGTTCAACATCGCCATCCGCCCGCGCGACAATCTCTATTTCCGGTTCGGCGCGGCGCAGACCATGTCACGCCCGACGTTGCAGCAGCTGGCCCCGACCATCACCCAGCTGACGATCCCGGAGGGCGGGGTGACCTCCGGCGCCACCCTGACGATCGGCAATCCGAAGCTGTCGCCCTTCCGCGCCAACAATTTCGACGCCGCGGTAGAGTGGTACTACGCCGAGGGCGGCCTGATTTCGGTGGCTGTGTTCAAGAAGAAGATCGGCTCCTATCCGCAGACCGTGCGCTTCGCCGCGCCGCTGTCGACCTTCCTCGACGCCGCGGGGCTTGCGAGCCTGATCGAGCAGTTCGGCCCGAACAGTGACCAAGCCGCCTATATCCGCGGCGACTACGACGCCACCGCGCGTCAGTTCCGCGACGCGCCCGGCGGGGAGTTGAAAGGCTGGGAGATCAACTACCAGCAGGCCTTCACCTTCCTCCCGGGGCTGCTGAAGAATACCGGCATCCAGCTCAACGCCACCCACATCCAGTCCGAGCTCACCTACATCCTGGATCCGGGCTCGGACACGACGCCGGCGACCCTGGGCAAGGCCCCTTGGCTGGGCGCGTCGCCCAACGCGGTCAACCTGACGCTCTATTACGAAGACAAGCGCATCAACACGCGCGTCTCCCTGGCCCAGCGCGACGGCTACTACACCACCTACCCGCTGGTGGCCGGCGCCTGCGCGCCCGGCGTCGTCGGCGGCGTGGCGTGCGATACGCCGCTGATCAACGACTTCGGCGGTTCCAAGGATACGCTGAACGTCGATTTCTCCTTCAGCTACAAGCTGTCGGACCGGGCGTCGTTCTCGATCGAGGGCCTGAACATGACCAACCAGGCCACGAGCCGGTACTACTACGCCGACAATCCCGTGGCGGCGCTTTACGGCTCGCCCGGACGGCAGTTCACGATCGGGTTCCGGTTCCGGAACTAGGCTTTGACCCGTCAGGGGTATACCGCTTTGGTTCACCCCTGATAGAACTCTCCAATGTCCCATCGGCCGGAGTTGGGAACACTGAGTCGTCTCGAGGCGATCCGGACGAAAGGCAGCGGAGCAGCGGCGGATGACCATGGATAGGCGTTACCAACAGGTCGCGAAGCAGATCGTCGAGCTCATCGAGTCTGGTGAGTTCGCTCCTGGCGGCCGCCTGCCCGGAGAGCGCGAATTGGCAGAACGGCTAGGCGTGTCGCGCGTCACCGTGCGGGAGGCCGAGATCGCCTTGGAGGCGCAGGGCTATATCGCCGTAAAGACGGGCTCGGGCGTCTATGTCCGACCACGCCGGCAAGCGGATCTGTCGCCGCTGACCGAGGTTGACGCGTTTGAGCTGACGACGGTCCGGGCGGTCGTCGAAGCGGAGTCCGCGGCGCTGGCGGCGCTCAACATGGGCCCCGAAGCCATGACGCTTCTGGAAGAGACCATGCGGGTGATGGCGGGCAACGACGAGGCGGCCGAAGAGGCTGACGAGCGCTTCCACCTTCTGATCGCCGAGAACAGCGGCAGTCCGATCATCGAGCATTTCGTGCGCACCCTTTGGCGGATGCGAAACGAGGCCCCGCGCGTCGTCCAAGTCTACAGCAACGTGTGCAAAAGCGGATTCGAGGATCGGATCGAAGAGCATCGGGCCGTGCTCGACGCCATCCGCAGGCGGGATCCGAACGCCGCGCGCTTGGCGATGCGCGAGCACTTCAGCCGCCTGTTCGAAGCCATGCTGGCCGCCGAGGAAACCGAGGCCATCGTGCAGCTGCGCCGCAAGGCCCTGCAGCACCGCGACCGCTTCAAGCTCTCGGTTCAGAACGGCGCCGCCTGACGCCCAACACCAGACGGCCACGCCGAGACCTGGCGAACGAGCGAAGTTGCTTGGACTGTTCGTGGAAGGGGTGGCCGGTCGCGACGGATCTATCGCCTGCCTCGACGAGCTTGAGTCGACGATGGGCTCAGGTCGCGCAGCGATCACCCATTGCGCGGCGCATTTCTTTGCTCGTAAGGGCGTGAGCCCATTACCGGCCTCCTTGGCCTGCCGGCTGGAAGCCTGCCCAAGGCTGTTCGAAGCGACCAGGACGGCGTACCTCGAAATCTTCGGCAGTACGCTGACGGACGCCAAGGTTCACCAGCTGTTCGACAGCCGGATCAACTATTTCGGCGCGCTCGGCAAGGGTGGCGGAGACGGAGCCCGCCAGAACCATCTAAATTATCGTTTATATTCAATAATCTCCTTAGAATGGAGACTTTCTACCCACACTCCTACCCACACTTTTTGCTGAATTTAACCTCGCGTCCAGCCTCGTCCACCTGCGTTCGCAGATGATTTTCAAGGCACGAAACGACAGCTTAGGGCCTGCCTTCGGCAACTGACCGTGACTACAATAAAAGACGGATGCACCGGTCAATCAGGCCGCTAGCGCCGGCATCAGGGAACCGCACCCCGGCGAGTTTGCGGCATCCACAAACTACATATGCGGCGTCACTGCCTATAGCACTTGCCTTATGGAGTTAAGCTCGCTTGCTCAGGACATCGCGCGGAAATCCGGCCGCGAGATGATCGATCAGCGCTCGGACGGCCGGGGAGAGACCACGGCGTGTCGTGAAGACCAGATGCACGATGCCCTGAAACCCGCGCCAGGCCGGCAGCACCCGCACCAGATGCCCGGCCCCCAAAGCCTCGAGACAGACGTGGTCTGGCAAAATCGCCACGCCGAGGCCGTCGATCGCCGCGTCCCGTATGGTCGTCATGGCCTCGCAGCCCATGCGCGGCTGGACGCGGACGACATGGGTGCGGCCATCGCCTGACTCCAGGTGCCACTCAAGATCGTCGGCCGAGTCGCTCGTCGCCAGCGCCGGCAGCGTGGCCAGTTGCTCGATGGTCGCCACCTGGCTGGCCACTTGCGGGCTGGCGACCAAGATACGGGTCGAGGTGCCCAGCGAGCGCATCGTCAGCGCGGCGTCGCTGGTCAGGCTTGTGCGCACGCGCAACGCCAGATCGATGCGCTCCTCGATCAAGTCCACCGCACGATCGGTCGCGACGAGTTGCAGCCGCACCCGAGGATAGCGCGCAAGGAACGACGAGATCAGGCCATTGATCGGCTGCAGCATGCCCGTCGGGCAGCTGAAACGGATCCGTCCATGCGGCTCGGCCTGAGCCTGCAAGACAAGCGCCTCGGCCTGCTCGGCCTCGGCGAGCATGGCGCGGCATCGCTCATAGAACGCCAGGCCGGTGTCGGTGACGCGAAACCGCCGGCTCGACCGCTCGATCAGGCGCAGCCCCAGTCTCTCCTCCAAGCCGGAGATCCTGCGACTGAGCTTGGACTTGGGCTCGCGCAAGGCGCGCCCGGCGGCGGCGAAGCCGCCGTGCGCCACGACTTCGGCGAAGTAGGCGTAGTCGTTGAGGTCGATACGCATCAGCGTTCCTCCAATAGAACGCTAAGTGCCATATTCACTGACTACACGCATCATCGTTCTGACTGCATCTATTCGTCATCACCGGCGCACGGCCGGCCCCAAGGAGACAGACGATGACGAACAAGTTCAGCAACAAGGTCGTGGTGGTTACCGGCGGCTCCAGCGGCATCGGCCTGGCCGCGGCCAAGGCGTTCTCCGCCGAAGGCGCTTTTGTGTTCATCACCGGCCGCCGGCAGGAAACGCTCGACGCCGCCGTCAAGCAGATCGGCGGCCGCGTCACCGCCGTCCAGGGCGACATGTCGAAACTGGCCGACATTGACCGGCTCTACGACGCCATCCAGCAGAAGCACGCCCAGATCGACGTGCTGTTCGCCAATGCTGGCGGCGGCGAGATGGTCCCCCTCGGCGCCATTTCCGAGGAGCACTATCAAAGCACCTTCGACACCAACGTGAAGGGCGTGCTGTTCACGGTCCAGAAGGCGCTGCCGCTGCTCAAGGACGGCGCGTCCATCATCCTGACCAGCTCGACCACCAGCATCTCGGGCACGCCTGCGTTCAGCGTCTATTCCGCCACCAAGGCCGCGGTGCGCAACTTCGCCCGCAACTGGATGCTCGACCTGAAGGATCGCCATATCCGCGTCAACGCGATCAGCCCCGGTGTCACCGACACCGCCGGCCTGGACGACCTGTTCGGCGGCGGCGACCAGGCGCAAGGGACCCGGGACTATCTGGCCGGCCTGATCCCCGCCGGCCGCGTTGGCAAGCCCGACGAGATCGCCAAGGCGGTGCTGTTCCTGGCCTCCGACGACGCCAGCTTCATCAATGGCATCGAGCTCTTCGTCGACGGCGGCCAAGCCCAGATCTGAGCCATCATAGAGCCTGCCTCGGGGCGATGTCGCAGCCCGAGGCCGGGCTCCCTTCCAAGGAGACCATCATGATCCAGTCCACGGAATCGGCGGAGCGTATCCGCGAGTTGCTCGACCGAAACCTCCAGGAGGTCTTCGGCGAGGGCGATGACAACAAGCGCCGCGCGGCGATCGATGAACTCTGGGCGGAGGACGCGGTCCTCTACGTGCCGCCCGGCGCGATCGTCGGGCGCGAGGCGATCGACAAGTTCGCCGGCGACCTGCGCGCGACGCATCCGCACTACGTCTATACGCCCCATGGCGCCCCTCAGGTGCTCCACAACGCGGGGCGCCTGGCCTGGGGGTCGGGTCCGCGCGGCGCGGCGTTCGAATACACCGGCTGGGACGTCCTGATCGTTCGCGATGGCAAGATCGCAGCGCTCTACGTCTTCCTCGACGAGACGTCGGACGAGTTTCGACGGGCCAGCGCCCAGCCCGCGGTCTGATCCGCGTTCCCGACAACGCGCTCGCCCTCAAAGGGCGAGCCCCGGCAGCAAGGAGTTGCCCCGTGTTCAATCCGTTCTCCCCGAACCTTCCCTCAGCCTCGCGCCGCCAAGCCCTGCGCGGTCTGGCCGAAGGGTTGGCGGTCGTCACACTGGCTGGCCTCTCATCGGAGGTCCGCGCGGACGTCGGCGCGCCCATCACGCCGCCCGCAACAGCCGCCATCACCCCGTTTCGCGTCGCCGTTCCGCAAGCGGCGATCGACGATCTCAAGCAGCGCCTGCGCATGGCTCGCTTCCCCGAAAAGGAGACTGTGACCGACTGGACGCAAGGCGTGCCCTTGAACAAGGCCAAGGCGCTGGTCGCCTACTGGCGTGACCACTATGACTGGCGGCGCTTCGAGCGGCGTCTGAACGCGGTCCCGCAATTTCGCACCGAGATCGACGGCCTGGGCATCCACTTCATCCATGTGCGGTCCAAGCATCCGGGCGCGCTTCCCATGATCCTGACGCACGGCTGGCCGGGTTCGGTCGTCGAGTTCCTGAAGGTGATCGGACCGCTCACCGACCCCACCGCCTACGGCGGTCGCGCCGAGGACGCGTTCGACGTCGTCATCCCGTCGCTGCCCGGCTTTGCCTGGTCGGACAAGCCCACCGAGACAGGTTGGACGGTCGAGCGGACGGCCCGCGCCTGGGCCACCCTGATGCAACGGCTTGGCTATAGCCGGTGGGTTGCTCAAGGCGGAGATTGGGGCTCGGGCGTTACGCATGCGCTGGCCCATCAACGGCCTGCGGGCCTGGCCGCGGCGCATGTGAACTGGCAGTTCGTCATTCCCGAGCACCTGCCCGAGCACCCAACCGCCGAGGAGCGGGCCGCCATCGAGGCCTTCCAACGCTTCACGGGCGATGGACATGGATACTTCCGCGAACAAGCCACCCGCCCGCAAACGATCGGTTATGCGCTGGCAGACTCTCCGGTCGGGCTGGCGACCTGGATCTACGAGAAGTTCCAGGCCTGGACCGACAACCGCGGCGACCCCGAAGACGCCCTGAGCCTGGACGAAATGCTCGACGACATCTCGATCTATTGGTTCACGGACTCGGCGGCCTCCTCCGCCCGGTTCTACTGGGAGAATGCGCGCAACGGCCGTGGCGTGAACGCCGGTCGTATCGACTTGCCGATGGCGGCGACCGTGTTCCCGCGGGAGATCTTCACGACCACCAAGGCCTGGGCGCAGGCGCTCTGGCCCAACCTGATCTACTGGAACAAGGTCGATCGCGGCGGCCACTTCGCCGCCTTCGAGCAGCCCGCGCTTTTCGCCAGCGAAATGCGCAAGGCGTTCGTCACCGTCCGCGGCGGCTAAACGCCACCGCGTTTCGGCTCCCGCGCCTCCCACACCTTCAACAGCCTTCATGCCGCCGGGCCCGTGTCCGGATCGGCGGCATGGCCCCTCACGCCCGGACACAACCCCTGCAACCCAAATCAAGGACTAAAGCCATGAATACCCAGACCCTTGCCGATGCGCCGAACGCTACGGCTTCCAACCTGACCTCGACCCTGGTTCCGCTCGTCGGCCGCGGCATGATCAGCGCCATCTTCCTGCTGTCGGGCCTATCGAAGATCGCCGCGCCGGCCATGACCATCGGCTACATCCAATCGGTCGGCCTGCCGATGCCCAGCGTCGCCTTCGGCCTTTCAGTGTTTGTCGAGCTTGCTGGGGGCCTGGCCCTGCTGCTGGGCTATCGCACCCGCGCCGTCGCGGCCGTGCTGGCGCTGTTCTCGCTCGTCACCGCAGCGGTCTTCCACAACGCGCTCGGCGACCAGAACCAGTTCATCCACTTCTTCAAGAACATCGCGATGGCCGGCGGCCTTCTGCACGTCGTCGCCTTCGGCGGCGGCCGCATCAGCCTCGACGCTCGCCGCGGCTGAGGAACAGGCCGGAGCGGCCAGCACCGTTCCGGCCAGCATCATTAAGGAAACTTCCCAATGCTCGAGATCCACGCCTTCGCGACGCCCAACAGCGTCAAGGTCGCCATCGCCGCCGAAGAGATGGGCTTGTCCCACAGCCTCGTCCCCGTCGATCTTCGCCAGGGCAAGCAAAGAAGCGACGCCTTCCTGGCCCTCAATCCGAACGGCAAGGTGCCGGTCCTGATCGATCGCGCGCCGGCCGGGGACGCCGACGTCGTGCTCAGCGAGTCCGCGGCGATCCTCGTCTACCTCGCGGAAAAGACCGGCCAACTGCTGCCGATCGATCCGGAGCGTCGGGGCAAGGTGTTCGAACAACTCTTCTTCCACGCTTCGGCCGCCAGCCCCGCCTTCCTGCAGGCCTTCCTGCTCGAGATGCGCAAGGCGCCCGAAGGCGACGCCCGCACGGCGGCGCGCAAGGAAGTGGAACGCGTGCTCGGGGTTCTCGACGGCGTCCTCCAGCGCAACCCTTACGTCGCGGGCGACCAGTACACGATCGCCGACATCGCCCATTTCGGATGGATTTGGCGCCACAGGGCCTTCGGCGCGGACCTCGCCCCGTTCCCGGCCGTTAAGCGCTGGCACGACGAGATCTTGTCGCGTCCAGCGGTCGCCGCGGCGATCACCAGCACGCTGGCGCTGGCGCATTGACTGGCGCGCCGCGGCGCCAACTCGCATAGGGAATGTTCGGTCTCATCAAGGTGGGGCCGAACATCCTCACCTAAGTTTTCCTGTGCTGTGTTTCAGACGCATGGGGATTTCAGGACGTTCGAATGAGAGACCAGACTGTCGAGCCGCGCGTCTACGGAGACGACTGCGACGGGTGCGAAGGCCCCGAGGCGACCGACATCCTTCGCTTCCAGCGCACCATCCGCGCCATCACCGGCAAATGGAAGATCGAGATCGTCTGCACCTTGATCCAGGGCCCGACGCGCTTTGGCGCCTTGCGGCGCGCGCTTCCCGGCGTCACCCAGCACATGCTGACCGAGCAGCTTCGGAACCTCGAGGCCAACGGCATCGTGATCCGCAACGCCTATCCGGAAATACCGCAGCGCGTGGAATATGAGCTTTCCCAGGCAGGGATAGACCTAATGCCAACGCTCAGGGCGATGCTGGACTGGTCTCTGAAGTATGATGGCCTGCTCGAAGCCGGCCAGAACATCGCTTCATAGCGGTCTGCTCTTCCAGACTAGGTCTGAAAATCCATCCTACTTGATGGAAACGGCTTGGCGGACGACTCTAGCGCCATGCAGAAAACCTTGATCCTCGCGCTGGCGGCGGCCGGCATCTTGACCGCGACCTATGGCGGGATCGTCGGCCTCTTCTACAAGGCGCTAGGCGACCCGTCCGCGAGCCTTCCGCTCTATGTCGCGCCCGATATTCCGGACGCGCGACAACACCGGATCCCGTCGCCCTTCGGTCATCGCACCTGGGCCATGGAGGTCGTGAAGGGCGTCGATCTGCGCGGCAAGGTCGTGGTGATCACAGGCGGCCATAGCGGCACGGGCCGGGAAGCGGCTCGGGCCCTGGCTCGCGCTGGCGCACACGTCATCGTCCTGGCCCGCGATGTCGATCGTGCGCGGCGCGGACTGTCTGGCATCGCCAACACCAGCGTCGAATATGTCGACCTGCTACAGCCCGCCTCGATCGACGCCTTCGCTGCGCGCTACGTCCAGTCCGGACGACCGGTGCACATCCTCATCAACAGCGCCGCCATCATGGCCACGCCGCTCGAGCGTGACGATCGTGGCTACGAGCGACAGTTCGCGACCAATGTCCTTGGGCACTATCGGCTGACCGTGCGGCTTCTGCCGGCGCTGGAACGGGCGAAGGGCGCCCGAGTGATCAATGTCGCCTCCCGGGGTCACCACGCGGGTGGCGTGCTGCTCGACGACATCAACTTCCATCACACGCCCTACACGGGAATGCGCGCCTACGCGCAGTCCAAGACGGCGCTGATCCTCCTGTCGATCAAGGAGGACGAGCTGTGGCGCGACAAGCAGATCCGGGTCTTCGCCACGACGCCGGGCCCGGTGCCCACGTCGGACCTCTTTGCCGCGGGCGGTGTTGGCCAGAAGCCAAGCCGCCAGGTCGCGCTCGGGCGCCTCGCCGCCGCAACGCTTCGGGCCCTGCATGTCACCGAGGCTCTCAACCTCTGGCGTCGCCCAAAGAACGGGGGCGACCTCTACAAGACCGTGCAGCAGGGCGGCGCGACGGCCACATGGGCGGCCGTCAGTCGAGACCTGGACGGCAAGGGCGGCGTCTATCTGGAGGACTGCGATATCGCGCCGGTCGTGCCCGACGAGGGTCGTGCGCCGTACGGCGTGAAATCCTGGGCCCTCGACGTGAGTGTCGCCGATCGCCTTTGGTCGTTGTGCGAGACCATGACGGGCGTGCGCGTCCCAACGAACGGCGCGTGAAGCCGGTCCTGCGGATGCGCTGAGTACCGATTGAGACTGTCGCTTCGTCGGCATTTTCACGCCAGCGCCATGCGTGTTGGCGGTCTGCGACCAATATCAGTAAATGGAGTTGAAAGTGACGACTGTGTCGAAGTCGAATGACGTTCGCGATCTTCTGGTGGATGCCGAGACCGACGAGGGTTTTACGACAACATCCTGGGGCGAGGCCTCCCGGACACGCCTGTCTCCTGACCACACCCAAGGCGCGCTTGCGATCATGGACTATCGGGCGCCGCCCGGATTTGGCCCCCCGCGTCACTTCCACCACAAGGACGACGAGATCTTCCTGATCCAGTCGGGCGACATCGTGCTCTGGACCCCGACAGGCTGCCGTGCGGCAGGCCCTGGCGATGTCATCCTGCTGCCGAAACTCATGCCGCATACTTGGCGCGCCTATGGCGATGCGCCGGTACGCTTCCAGGTGACGGTGGCGCCGGGGGAGTTTGAGACCTTCTTCGAGCGGATCGTCGACAGAGACCTCACAATCGCCGACGTAGATGCGCTGATCGATTGCGCCAACGAGGCGGGGATGGACATCGTCGGGCCTCCGCTCACCGATGACGAAGTCGCTGCCATCGTGCGGGGCGAGACGGTCTGAGGTAAGCCGCCGCGCCCACGAAGCGTCGCGGCGGCCGGGCCGCGCCATAAGCGGAAATTGGCCGCCCCGCGGAATCTGGACATTCGGCACGGCGTGACCTTGCCGCGCTGATACGGATGCTGCGGAGAACTATGAGTGGCCACTGGCGATCTAAACCGACCAAGCGACGGGAGCGACAGAACCGTCACCGCGAGACCCGTGAACCGGGCAGCCGCCCTCCGCGAGGCGCACGTTCTAAAGAGGGCTGACGACGTCGCGGACGATGCGCCAATGACCCTGCCGGTCACGCTTCCAGATGACTTGGTAGTTGGACGTCTTGGGATTGGCTGCCCCGTCGTCGGCGTCGAAGCTCGCCACGCCGTTCTCCACCAGCACGCCGGCGCCCAGGGCCAGCACCGACTGCGTGCGCAAATCCATCTTCGTGACCTGCCCGGACATTTGGGCGAGCGCCACCTTGATCGCGGCTTTCCCCTTCACCGGCGCTGCGCCGGGGATCACGAGCCAGGCGTCGGCGGCATAGAGTTCGACGACGTGGCCGACGTCGCCGGCGTTGAACGCCCGCGCCCACTGCGCCTCCAGGGCTTGGATGTCCGGACCGGCGGCGTGGGCCGCGAAGGGTGAGGCCGTCGCCAGGGTCATGCTGGCAAGGAACGCGAACCTGTTCGTCAATGGGGTCTCCGGGACTTTGGGGTTTCGGTCAGGGGGTGGGCGATTGCCTGCGACGCGGTCACAGCGGTAGGCCTTGCCATCGTGGACGCTGCGCGCAGA
>NZ_JBFUJD010000030.1:0-50583 GCF_056401555.1 Caulobacter sp. P4_E5 | reverse complement strand
TCCTCCTCCCATGCGAAGCGGGGGAGGTGGCGCGATGCGGATACGCATCGTGACGGAGGGGGCGGTAACCGCCCTTTCTTCTACAAAACGTCGCGTTCGGACGTTATGAGGGGCGCCAGCCCACGGAGCCTCCCAGCAGGGAAACCCATGTCCGACGTCTTCAAGTTCGATCCCTTCGCCAAGACCGTCACCTTCCATGGCGATGCCGGGCTCGAAATGCTCTACGATCTGCTGCTGCGCGCCAAGTTCGGCGACGGCTACGAGAAGCCGCTGCTGATCAGCCCCTGGCTGGCGGCCCTGCTCAGCCAGCTGGACAAGGCCTTGCCGGACGAGGGTCAGTGGTTCCCGGAAAAGCCCGGCCAGCCGATCTTCGACACCGACGACCTGCTGGCCATGGGCGACGCGGTCATCGAGGAAGGCCACACCGTCGGTTGGTGGACCATGACCGAGCCGGAAAAGCGCGCCTACCTGCGCAACGTCGTCGCCGCGCCGCACCCGCTGACCGACCTCGAGGTCGAGTTCATCGAGAACGACATCGACGCGGCCCTGGCCCAGGCCCGCCGCCTGGTGGCCGACGCCGACGAGCCGCTGTCCCTGCCGGGGCACGGCTGATCCCGCTATAGTGGGGTCATGGGCCACCATCTGACCGCCCCCGCCGAGCTCTCGTTCCGCCGCTATGGCCAGGACGCGCCGCCGCACGTCCACGCGTTCGATCAGATCGTGCTGCCGCGCCGGGGCGTGCTGGAGATGGAGATCGACGGCCGGGGCGGCCGGGTCGATCCGGGCCGCGCGGCGGTGGTCCCGCCCGGCGCGCGCCACGCCTTCGCCGCCTCGGGCGAGAACCTGTTCGTGGTCGCCGACATCGGCGGCGCGCTGATGAAGCCGTTCGAACGCCTGCGCGAGCGGCCGTTCGCCCCGGTGACTGGCGCGGTGCGGGGTCTGCTTGAGTTCTTGGCTGGCGAAGGCCCCGGCCCGATCGAGGGCGGCGTGGCCAGCCTGTGGATGCCGCTGCTGCTGCGCGGGCTGTCGGCGGCCCCGGACCAGGTCGACCCACGCCTGGCCCGCGCCGCCGCCCTGATCGAGGCGCGCTACGACCAGCCTCTGACCGTCCGCGACCTGGCCGCCGAGGCGGGGATGAGCCAGAGCCAGTTCTTCGCGCGGTTCTCGGAGGTCTATGGGACCACCCCGCATGGCGCGCTGTCGGACGCGCGGCTCCGCGCGGCGCAGCGGCTGCTGTCGGACAGCGATCTGTCGATCGCAGAAATCGCCGTGCGGACGGGTCACGGCGACCAGAGCGGGCTGACCAGGCGGATGAAGGCCGTGTTGGGCGTCACGCCGGGCGCGTGGCGGAAGGGGCGGTAGTTTCCTTCTCCCCTTGCGGGAGAAGGTGGCGCGCAGCGCCGGATGAGGGGTCGAAAGGCCTGTCCGATAGGGCGGCGCGACCCCTCACCCGACCCGCTTCGCGGGCCACCCTCTCCCGCAAGGGGAGAGGGAGAGAAAACACCAAACCTCCAGGAGCTTTCGCCAAGCCGCCCGCGCCGTGACCTGCTAATCCCCCATCCTCATGAACACCTCCCGCAACCTCGTCCTGGGCCTGCTGTGCGGCCTGATCGCCGGCGCGTTCTGGGGCGGGGTGTTCCTGGCCCCGAAGCTGCTCTCCGCCTTCACGCCGTTGCAGATGACGGCGGGGCGCTACATCGCCTACGGCCTGGCCTCGGCGGCGCTGCTGGTCCCGACCTGGCGGACGGTGATGGCCAAGATGGATGGCCGCGACTGGCGCGACCTGGTGCTGCTCAGCCTGCTGGGCAATCTGATCTACTATGTCGGCCTGTCAATCGCGGTGCAGAGCGCGGGCGTGGCCCTGGCCTCGCTGATCATCGGCTTGCTGCCAGTGACGGTGACCCTGGTCGGGGCCAGACCAGGGGAGGGGGTCGCGCTCCGTCACCTGGCCGCGCCGCTGGCCCTGGTCGTGGCCGGCGGGGTCTGCATCAACGTCTCGGTGTTCACGGACGGCCACGGCGTCGGGATCGGCCGGCAGATGGCAGGCGTGCTGGGCGCGACCCTGGCCCTGGCCATGTGGACCGCCTACGCCGTCTGGAACGCCCGGCGGCTGGCGGCGACGCCGAAGTTCACCAGCCACGAGTGGTCGCTGCTGACCGGCCTGGCCACCGGCCTGCTGGCGTTGCTGCTGGTGGTCCCGGCCTTCCTGCTGGGCGGCAAGGTCCATGCGCCGGCCGCCTGGGGCGGGTTCTGGGCGGTCAGTCTCGCGGTGGCGATCGGGGCCTCGGTGATCGGCAATGGCCTGTGGAACGCCGCCAGCCGCCTGCTGCCGCTCAGCCTGTCGGGCCAGCTGATCGTGTTCGAGACCCTGTTCGCCCTGCTGTACGGCTTCCTGCACGAGGGCCGCTGGCCGCGCGGCCTGGAGACGGCGGCGATCGTGCTGATGCTGGCGGGCGTGCTGTGGTCGGTGCGGCTGCATCGGCCGGCCGCTAAACCCGCCACCGTGAGCTAAACCCAAATTCAGAGTCATCCCGGGCGGCGAAGCCGACCCGGGACCCAGGGGCCAAGCGCAGTGCGGCGACCCCTGGGTCCCGGTTCTCCGCTTCGCTGCGGCCGGGATGACGCGCGTTTTTTGGCTTTGGGAAGTTTTTCTCAACATGAAGCGAATCTGAACAGCGCGGTTCAGATCAGGTTCAAGCGCGGGGTCCTACAACTCGTATCAACAGCGCCGTCCAATCTCATCTTCGGGAAAGGGGGCGACGCTCTCGATAGGAGCCCTGCCATGAAGACCATCGGCAAGTTCACCAAGACCGTCGTCGCCGTCGCCATCACCGGCGCGCTGGTCGCCCCCGCCTCGGCCGCGTTCGCCGGCGAGAAGACCAACCGCGCCCTGGTCGGCGCCGTGATCGGCGGTCTGGCCGGTGCGGCCATCGGCGACGGCAAGACCGACGCGGTCGCCATCGGCGCGGTCGCCGGCGCGGCGCTGGGCGCCACCACGGCCAAGGACAAGCACGACCGTCGCTACAGCAGCGGCTATCGGACCGCCCCGCGCTACGACAACCGCTACAGCGGCTACCACAACAGCGGCTACACCAACAACGGCCGCTACGGCTACGACAACCGCTACAACGACAACCGCTACAACGACAACCGCTATCGCGACAGCCGCTACGCCTATGACCGCGACGACCGTCGCCACGACCGTTACGACGACCGCTACGCCTACGGCTATCGCCGCTAGGCCCCCGGCACGACCGTCGCTGGTGTCATGATCCCTCCCCAGTGACGCAGACTGCGCCGTCCGGCTCAAACCGGGCGGCGCTTTTTCGCGCCCTCCGTCTTTTCGAGAAGGAATGGGGCGGCGCTTTTTCGCGCCGCCTCACCTAATCGACGTTCGGTTGTTCGGACCCGCTAGTTCCGGTGCGAAATCTGCTATAGCCCCCATCTAGGAACGGGTGGTCTTTAACCCCTGGCGCTTGACGCTAGGCTAGACCTGTTCAGGGTTAGGGAGCGCACGCGGGCGAGATGGCTGCATCCGGCATCGCCGTTCGAGGTCCACGCAGCCTGCTGCGGCAGATCCGCGAGGCCATGGCCGGCGGGGGACCCGCCCAGGCCAAGCTCGACATGGTGGTGCGCACCATCGCCATCTCGATGGTGGCGGAAGTCTGCTCGATCTATCTGCGCCGCGCGTCCGGCGATCTCGAACTGTTCGCCACCGAAGGCCTGGCCCGCGAGGCCGTCCACGTCACGCGGCTGAAGCCGGGCGAGGGCCTGGTCGGCGAGACCATGCGCCTGGGCCGGCCGCTGAACCTGTCGGACGCCGCCAGCCATCCGCAATTCTCGTACCGTCCGGAAACGGGCGAAGACCCCTACCACGCCTTCCTGGCCGTGCCGCTGCTGCGCGGCGGCCGGGCGATCGGCGTGCTGGTCGTCCAGAACCGCACCGAGCGGGTCTATGACGAGGAGGAGGTCGAGGACCTCCAGATCATCGCCATGGTGCTGGCCGAGATGGTCAGCTCCAGCGAGCTCCTAGGCGCCGCCGAGCTCAAGGACGTCGAGCTGGCCCCGCACAAGCCGGAGCGGCTGAAGGGCTCGCGCTTCGCCGAGGGCCTGGCCTATGGCGTGGCGGTGCTGCACGAGCAGCCGGTCGCCCCCGAGACCCTGCTGTCCGACGACGCCCTGGCCGAGGAGGCCCGCCTCTCCTACGCGATCGAGGCGCTGCAGACCCAGATCGACGAGATGCTGGAAGGTCAGCACGGCCTGGTCGGCGCCTCGTACGAGGTGCTCGAGACCTACCGGATGTTCGCCCACGACCGGGGCTGGAATCGGGGCCTGCAAGAGGCGGTGCGTTCGGGCCTGACGGCGGAGGCCGCCGTCGAACGGGTCCGCTCCGAGCACCGCGCCCGCCTGGGCCAGGCCCGCGATCCCTATCTGCGCGAGCGGCTGCACGACCTGGAAGACCTGAACGACCGGCTGCTGCGCCACCTGTCGGGCGACGTGCACAAGGTGCGCCAGCTGCCCGACGACGCCATCCTGATCGCCCGGAACCTGGGGCCGGCCGACTTGCTGGAATACGACCGCACCAAGCTGAAGGGCATCCTGCTGGAGGAAGGCTCGGCCGCCAGCCATGCCGGCATCGTGGCCCGCGCCCTGGACATTCCCTGCGTCGGCCGCCTGGCCGGCCTGCGCGACCGGCTCAGCGAGGGCGACCCGGTGGTGGTCGACGCCGAGACCCAGGAGGCCTGGCTGCGGCCGCGACCGGACGTGGTCAAGGCGCTGCGGGCCCGGATGGAGGTCCGCGCCCAGCGCAAGGCCGAGTTCGCCCGCCTGCGCGACACCCCGCCGATCACCAAGGACGGGGCCAAGATCACCCTGCTGATGAACGCCGGCCTGGCCGTCGACCTCGACATCCTGGCCGAGACCGGGGCCGAGGGCATCGGCCTGTTCCGCACCGAGTTCCAGTTCATGGTCGCCGAGGAGCTGCCGCGCCTCGAGGCCCAGACCATCCTCTACGAGAAGGTGCTGGAGGCCGCCAACGGCATGCCGGTGACCTTCCGCACGCTCGACCTGGGCGGCGACAAGCTGCTGCCGTACATGGAGCTGGAGCGCGAGGACAATCCGGCCCTGGGCTGGCGCGCCGTGCGCATGGGCCTGGACCGTCCGGCCCTGCTGCGCATGCAGATCCGCGCCCTGATCAAGGCCGCCGCCGGCCGGCCGCTGCGGGTGATGTTCCCGCTGGTGGCCAATGTCGACGAGTTTCGCGCCGCCCGCTCGTTCGTCGACCAGGAAGTGGCCTGGGCCCTGAAGCGCGGCCGGCCCGCGCCCGCCCGCCTCGACGTCGGGGCGATGATCGAGGCCCCGTCCTTGCTGTGGCATTTGGACGCGCTGTTGCCGATGACCGACTTCGTTTCGGTCGGCACCAACGACCTGATGCAGTACCTGTTCGCCGCCGATCGGGGCAATCCGAAGGTCTCGGACCGCTACGACCCGCTGTCGCCGGCCGCCCTGCGGGCCCTGAAAACCATCCAGCAGGCCTGCGCCGACACCGGCACCCCGGTGTCCGTCTGCGGAGAAATGGCCGGCCGTCCGCTGGAGGCGTTCGCATTGATCGCGCTGGGTTTTGAAGCCCTTTCGATGCCGCCGGCCGGCATCGGACCGGTCAAGCAGATGGTGCTGTCGTGCGACCGCGAGGCCGCCCGCCGCAACGTCGAGGCCCTGCTGAAGGGGACCAGCGGATCCTTGCGTGGCGAGATCGAAACCTTGGCCCGGAAGCTGTACGTGGCGGTGTGATCTAAGCTTGGCTATTAACCAAGCGTGACCTTTTAGTACATTGAATCCCGCTACTTAGTTTGATATCCACAAACACTTGTTAAGACTCCGTGCGTTACGGAGTGGGGGAGCGTACGCCGCGTTCGCGCGCGGCGCGATTTTGGGGGCTACTGACTCGCATGCCGCTGGATATGGGCAACGTGAGGCGTTTGCATTTGGTCGCGGACGCTGAAGCGGACGACACACCGGCAGCCGTGGCGCAACCGTCGCTGGAACATGGCGCCGACATCGGCCTGGCCCTGAAGGCGGCCCGCGAATTCCGCGGCCTGACCACCCAGGACGTGGCCGACGCCACTCGCATCCGCCAGAGCTATATCGAGGCTCTCGAGGACATGCGCCTCGACGACCTGCCCTCGCGCCCGTTCACCATCGGCTATGTCCGCGCCTATGCCGGCCTGCTGGGCCTGGACGGCGACGCCGCCGTGGCCCGGTTCAAGACCGACGCCCCCGACGAGGGCGGCGAGCTGCGGGCCCCGGTCGGCGTGCGCCGCGAGCGCGACCCGCGCCTGGCCCTGATCTTCGCCGGCGGCCTGCTGGTGGTCGGCGCCATCCTGCTGTGGAACGTCGCCCAGCGCGCCATGGCCAAGGAAGAGCCGCCGGCCCAGGTGGCCTCGGCCGCCGCCTCGACCCAGGTCCAGGCCCACGCCAGCAACAGCCAGGTCGCGCTCGGCGCGCCGCTGCCGGCCCCGGTCGAGTCGACCACGCCCGAGCCCTACAAGACCCCTGGCCTCGACGACGCCGCCGCCAACGGCGGTTCGGTCGACGCGGCCCACGCCGCCGCCAAGGCGCGCGATGCGGCCGACGCCAGGAACGGCGTTGTGGATCCGAGCACGCAGTTCGTGCTGGGCGGGTCGTTCAAGCCCAAGGGCGCGGTGCTGGGCGCTTCGCCCGCCGAGTCCTCGGGCGTCATCCTGCAGGCCCGCAAGGCCGCCACCCTGGTGGTGCGCGGCGCCGACGGCCAGGTCTATTTCGCCCGCGCCCTCGCCGCTGGCGAGGCCTATCGAGCGCCGCGCACGCCTGGCCTGACCGCCGACGTCTCGGACCCGGCGCAGTTCGAGGTCTATGGCAACGGCGTGCTGACCGGCCGCCTGCAATCGAGCCAGACGGCGCTGAGCAAGCTGGTCCCGGCCGCGCCGGTGGCGGCGAAGCCGGCGGCTCCGGCGGCGGCTCCGAAGCCCTAGCAACCCTTCTCCCCTTGCGGGAGAAGGTGGCCGCGAAGCGGACGGATGAGGGGTTGAAAGCCCGCTCCGACAGGTCCGTGCGACCCCTCATCCGTCGCCTGGCGGCGACACCTTCTCCCGCAAGGGGAGAAGGAATGGGTTCGGCCCTTCAGTTCCTGCCTGAGAACCTCTAAATTACCCCCATGGCCGCAGACCACACGCACGTCCGTCCCTGGCGCATGATCACGCGTCGGCAATCGCGCAAGATCCGCGTCGGCAATGTCGAGGTGGGCGGCGACGCGCCGATCACCGTCCAGTCGATGACCAACACCCTGACCAGCGACGCCAAGGCGACGCTGGAGCAGATCCGTCAGCTGGAAGAGGCCGGCGCCGACATCGTGCGGGTCAGCTGTCCCGACGTCGACAGCACCGCCGCGTTCAAGACCATCGCCCGCGAGGCCAAGGTCCCGCTCGTGGCCGACATCCACTTCCACTACAAGCGCGGCATCGAGGCGGCCCAGGCGGGCGCGGCGTGCCTGCGGATCAATCCGGGCAATATCGGCTCGGCGGACCGGGTCCGCGACGTGATCCAGGCCGCCCGCGACCACGGCTGCTCGATGCGGATCGGCGTCAACGCCGGCTCGCTGGAACGCGAGCTCTTGGAAAAGTACGGCGAGCCGTGCCCCGAGGCGATGGTCGAGAGCGCCCTGAACCACGCCCGCATCCTGCAGGACCACGACTTCCACGAGTTCAAGATCTCGGTGAAGGCCTCCGACCCGTTCATGACCGTGGCCGCCTATTACCAGCTGGCCGAGGCCATCGACTGTCCGCTGCACCTGGGCGTCACCGAGGCCGGGGCGCTGCGCACGGGGACGGTGAAGTCCTCGATCGGCATCGGCTCGATGCTGTGGGCCGGCATCGGCGACACCATCCGGGTCTCGCTGGCCGCCGATCCCGTCGAGGAGATCAAGGTCGGCTTCGACATCCTGAAGTCGCTGGGCCTGCGCCACCGCGGCGTCAACATCATCGCCTGCCCGTCGTGCGCCCGGCAGGGCTTCAACGTCATCAAGACGGTGGAGGCCCTGGAAGAGCGCCTGGCCCACATCTCCCAGCCCATGTCGCTGTCGATCATCGGCTGCGTGGTCAACGGCCCGGGCGAGGCCCTGATGACCGACATCGGCTTCACCGGCGGCGGGGCCGGGGCGGGCATGGTCTACATGGCGGGCAAGCCCGACCACAAGCAATCCAACGACGGCATGATCGACCACATCGTCGAGCTCGTCGAAAAGAAGGCCGCCGAGCTGCGGGCGGCCCAGGACGCGGAAGTTTTGGCGGCGGAATAGGGAGTCGAACGATGCGCGCGATGCTTCACGGGTTGGCGGCGGTCCTCGTCCTGGCCGGGGCGTCCGCCGCGCTCGCGGCCGAAAAACACCGGGAGCCGCCCGAGGCGCAGCTGGCCAAGCTGCTCGAAGGCCGCACCGCCGGGAAGCCGGTCGACTGCCTCAACCTGCGCCTGGCCGGGTCCTCGCGGATCATCGACAACACCGCCATCGTCTACGAGATGCCGGGCGGCGCCCTCTATGTGAACCGGCCCAACGGCGCCGACTTCCTGGACCGAAACGCCACCCTGGTGACCAAGACCAACGGCGGCCAGCTGTGCCGCATGGACATCGTCACCCTGGTCGACCAAGGCTCGCGCATCTCGCAGGGTTCGGTCAGCCTGAACGCCTTCGTTCCGTATCCCAGACCCGGCCGGTAAGCGGTCCTCGATCCGGGGACGGCGTATTTCCACTAGCCACGACGCGCCATGACCGCTAACGCCGCGTCATGATCGAACCTCATCCGTCCGGCGGCTACATCCTGGAAGAACTGTCCGTCGGGATGGTGGCCGAAAAGCGCGTGACCGTCACCGAGGCGCGCATCGGCCAATTCGCCGAGGCGTCGGACGACTTCAACCCCGTGCACATGGACGAGGCCTTTGCGGCCAAGACCGCCTATCGCGGCCGGATCGCCCACGGCCTGCTGTCGGCCTCTTTCGGCTCGGCGGTGGTCGGCACCATCCTGCCGGGGGCCGGCTCGATCTACCTGTCCCAGACCCTGGCCTTCCACAAGCCGGTGCGGATCGGCGACGTGGTCGTCGCCCGCATCACCGTCGCGGCCATCGACGAGGTCAGCGCCCGGGTGACCCTGCGCTGCGAGGCCCTGGTCGGCGACGACCCGATCATGGACGGCGAAGCCGTGGTGCGGGTGCCGCGCCGGCGGCGACCCCACAAGGTCTAGCGGATCAGGTCTGCAGCCGCAGGCCGATCACGCCCAGGACCACCAGCGCCATCGCGCCCAGCCGCGGCGCGGTCACCGGCTCCTTCAGCAGGACCGCGCCGACGATCACCGCGCCGACGGCGCCGATCCCCGTCCAGACCACATAGGCCGCGCCCAGGGGCAGGCGCTGCAGGGCCTTGGTCAGCAGGGCGATGAACAGGACGAGCAGGGCCACCGAAACCGCGCCCCAGCCGAGATGGTTGAACCCGTCCGCGCGCTTGGCGGCATAGGCCCAGGCCACGTCGGTCAAGCCCGACGCGATCAGCAGCATCCACGCGCCGCCGGTCGTCATGCGCCTTGCCCCAGGAGCCTGGCTTCGAGGAACCCGTCGGCCACCGCCTGCAGCTGGGCGCGGGCGTCGGCGAGGCCGTCGGCGATCGCCTCGGCTGGACCCACCGTCGGGCCGGCCCCGATCACCGTCGCGTCCGAGAGGCCGATGAAGGCCAGCGCCGCCTTCAGATAGGGCGTCGCCAGATCCTGGCGGCCGTAGCTCAGCCCGGACCGATAGTCGCCGGAGCTGGCCAGCACCGCCACGACGGGCTTGGCGCGGAGCAACGGCGTGTAGCCCTCGCCGGGCGTGAAGCGGAAGGTCAGGCCCGGCTGGGTGACCAGGTCGATATAGTGCTTGAGCTTGTAGGGGATGCCGAAGTTCCACAGCGGCGAGGCGATGACCACGGCGTCCGCGCGGGCCAGCCGCTCGACCATGGCCTCGACCCCATGCCACGCGTCGGTCTCCGCCGCGTCGTGAGCGCGGCCGGCCAGGCGGGCGTACTTGGCCTGCAACAAGGCGCCGTCCAGTTCGGGCAGGGGCTTGGCCCAGAGATCCAGGCGATCCACCGTCACGCCGCCGTGGGACGACAGTTGCTTGACGAACTCCTCGGCCAGCGCCGTCGAGATCGAGGACGGGCCTCGCGGGGAGGCCTCGATGAACAGAAGACGGGACATGGAAGGCTCCGGTCATGGCCGTGACGGCCGCGCCGAACCGATCTAGTTTCGTGACAACGCGACGGAAATGGCCAGGAAGGCGAAGATGATTCGCAATGATGCGAACGGCATCGGCTATGCCGACGTCGAGCTGGTCGTGGCCCTGGCGCGCGGCGGGTCGATCAAGGCGGCCGCCCAGGCGCTGGGCGCCCATGTCGCCACGGTCTATCGCCGGCTGGGCCGGATCGAGCGGCGGCTAGGCGGGCCGCTGTTCGAACGGGATGACGGCCGGCTGTTCCCCAACGCCCGCGCCGCGCCGATCCTCGAGGCCGCCGAGGCGCTTTCCGAGCGCCTGCACGCCCTCGACCTGACCCTGGCCGCCGCCGACGCCCGGCTGGTGGGGCCGCTGGCCGTGACGACGCCGGACTCGCTGATCGGGCCGGTCTGCCGCCTGGTCCACGCCTTCCAGCGGGCCCATCCCGGCGTCGAGATCTCCCTGACCGTGTCGAGCACCTTCGCCGACCTGGGACGACGCGAGGCCGACGTCGCCATCCGCCCGACCCGCACGCCGCCCGAGTCCCTGCTGGGGCGGCGGGTCGGCGGCTTCGACTTCCGGGTCTATGTCGCCCGCGACGCGCCCGCCGAGGCGCTGGGCTGGATCACGTTCGACGACAGCATGCTGGGCGCGCCGTCCGCGCGGTGGGTCGCCCAGAAGGGACAGGCGGAGGGCTCCAGCTGTCGCGTCAACAGCATGGCCGTTGCGGCCGAGGCGGCGGCCAGTGGCCTGGGCCGGGCGGTCCTGCCGGAATATCTGGCCGACGCGCGGCTGCGCGGCGTCGGCGAGCCCATCCCCGAACTGGCGTCCGAGCTGTGGGTGCTGTCGCATCCGGATCTCAAGGCCTCGCCCAGGATCCGCGCCTTCACCGCCTTCGCGACCGAACACCTGCGGGAGGGGTTGATCCGGCCGGGGGACGGCTAGGCGGGAGGGCGCTCTGCTCCCCCGCGATGCGGGGGAGCAGAGCGGAGCGACTGAGGGGGCTAATGCGGCATGCGTCCAGTTAGCCCCCTCCGGCCCTCCGGGCCACCTCCCCCGCGACGCGGGGGAGGAGATAGGCCTCACCCCTCAACCAGCGCCGCCCGCTCTTCACTCGTCAGCGGGCGCCAGCGGCCTTCCGGCATTTCGCCCAGGGTCAGCGGGCCGATCCTCACGCGGAACAGGTCGACGACCTTCAGCTCGACCAGCTCGCACATGCGGCGGATCTGGCGGTTGCGGCCTTCGCGCAGGACGATGCTCAGGCGCTGGTCCGAGATGACCTCGACCTCGGCCGGGCGCAGCTCGCGGCCGTCCAGCTCCAGGCCGAAGCGCAAGAGCTCCAGCTTCTCCTCGGTCAGCTCGCCCATCACCGCGACCCGGTATTCCTTTTCCAGCTCCGACTGCGGGCCGATCACGGCCTTGGCCACGACGCCGTCCTGGGACAGCAGCAGCAGGCCGCGCGAGTCCTTGTCCAGGCGGCCGATCGGCGGCAGCAGGTCGCCCGACTGCGGGATCGGCGCGGGCACGCCGCCCCAGATGTTCTGGCGGGTCAGCAGACGGGCGGCCGGCACCTGGCCGGGATCCGGCTGGGACGAGACCACGCCGACCGGCTTGTGGATCATGTAGGTGTAGGCCGCGTTCAGCTGGGCCGTGGCGCGATCGGCCAGCACCAGGGTCTGGCCCGGCAGGATCTTGCGGCCGACGTCCTCGACGACCTCGCCGTCGATCGAGACCAAGCCTTCGGCGATCAGGGCCTCGGCCTCGCGGCGCGAGCAGACCCCGCTTTGGGCCAGCCACTTGTTGACCCGCTGGGGCTCGTCCTCGGCGTAGGTGCGGGTGAACGCCATGGCTTAGCCGAAGCTCTCTTCGAGGCTGGCCAGGCGCTCGGCCTGATCCTCGGCGATCAGCGGGTTGATCACGTCGTCCAGGGCGTCGCCCTCCATGATCCGCGCCAGGTTGTAGAGGGTCAGGTTGATGCGGTGGTCGGTGACCCGGCCCTGCGGGAAGTTGTAGGTGCGGATGCGCTCGGAGCGGTCGCCGCTGCCGACCTGGCTCTTTCGGGCGTCGGAGCGGGCGTCGTCCAAGGCCTGGCGCTGCATGTCGTACAGGCGCGCTTTAAGGTTCTTCATCGCCTTGGCGCGGTTCTGGTGCTGGCTCTTTTCCGAGCTGGTCACCACCACGCCGGTGGGCAAGTGGGTGATGCGCACGGCCGAGTCGGTCTTGTTGACGTGCTGGCCGCCGGCCCCCGACGAGCGGTAGGTGTCGATCCGCAGGTCGCTGTCCTTGATGTCGATCTCGACGTCCTCGGCCTCGGGCAGGACGGCGACCGTGGCGGCCGAGGTGTGGATGCGGCCTTGCGCCTCGGTGGCCGGCACGCGCTGCACCCGGTGCACGCCGCTCTCGAACTTCAGCCGGCCGAACACGCCGTCGCCGGTGATCGAGGCGACGATTTCCTTGTAGCCGCCCATTTCGCCTTCCGAGATGCTGTCGATCTCGACGCGCCAGCCCTGCAGAGTGGCGTAGCGCTGGTACATGCGGAACAGGTCGCCGGCGAACAGGGCCGCCTCGTCGCCGCCCGTGCCGGCCCGCACTTCCAGGATGGCCGAAGCGTTCTCGTCCTTGTCCTTGGGGGCCAGCATCAGGGCCAGGTCGTGCTCCAGGGCAGGGAGCTTGTCGTCCAGGGCCTGGATCTCGTCGCGGATCATGGCGGCCATTTCGGGATCGGCGGCCATCTCGTCCAGCTCGGCGCGCTCGGCCGACAGCTTGGCCAGCCGCTCGACGGCCTCGGCCACGGGGCGCAGCTCGGCGTGCTCCTTGGAGAGCTTGACGATCTCGGTCCCGTCGGTGGCCGCGCCCATGCGGGCCTCCACTTCGCGGTAACGGTCGAGAACCTGGTCGAGGCGGGCCTGGGGCAGTCGCAAGGGGCTTGTCGTATGGCTGATTGAACGGTCGGTCTGTCTAAAGCCTTTCCCCGCCGAAGGGAATGGATCGGGGGAGAAACCCGTCGGGGTTCGTTAGGTCAGACGGGCCTGCCAGCCGCGGGGCGACGCATAAGTATTTCGCATAGGTAGTTATTGAAAACGCTCAAGCGCGTCGTTACCTGCGCTGTGCGGCTCGGCCGGAGGGTTCGGCGAGCCTAGCGAGGGAATTCCCATGTCCGTCTCCATCCAGCACGTCGCCGTGACCTCGATCACGCGCGGCCTCAAGACGCTCTCGGCCCTGCTCGACAAGGCCAAGGCCCACGCCGAGACCGCCGGGACCGACCCGGACGCCTATGTCCAGGCGCGCCTGTTCGAGGACATGCTGCCGCTGGCCGGCCAGATCCAGCGCGCCTCCGACACCGCCAAGGGCGCGACCGCCCGCCTGGCCGGCGTCGAGGCCCCCAGCTTCGCCGACGAGGAAACGACCTTCGCCGACCTGCAAGGCCGCGTCGCCAAGACCCTGGCCTTCGTCGAGGGCGTGCCGGCCTCGGCCTTCGACGGGGCCGGGACCCGCGAGATCGAGGTGCCGGCCGGTCCGTTCACCCTGGGCTTCACGGGCCAGGACTATCTGCTGGAGTTCGTGCTGCCGAACTTCCAGTTCCACGTCGTCACCGCCTACGACATCCTGCGCCATCACGGCGTGCCGCTGACCAAGCGCGACTATCTGAACCTGGGTCCCGAGCGCGTGAAGACGCCGGCTTAGGGGGCGAGGGGGGGGGGCGGAAGGCCCCCTCCGCGCCTGCGGCGCTCCTCCCCCGGAGGGGGAAGAAGGAGCGCGTCTCTTCCGCCCCCTCCCGGGGGCGGACGACCGCGAAGCGGTCAGGTGGGGGCAAGTAGCCCCCTCAGAACGCCGGCTTGACCTCTATCGACACCACCTGCCGCGGCGCGCGCGAAGGCCGCAAATCCCCGTCCACCACCAACCGATACGGCCCCTCGCGGGCGTCCAGCTTGTGGCCGTTGACCGTGTCGGCGACCACCACCGGATTGGCGCGGTACACCGGATCGGTCTCGGCCAGGGACAGCACGCTGAAGAAGCCGTCGGCCGAGCGGGCGATCACCACCTGGTTCAGATAGCGGCCCATCAGCCGCTCGCCGTGCACCACCCCGGCCTGGGCCAGCACGGCGTCGAGCCGCACGCCCTCATAGGTGACGCTGGCGCCCTTGACCGTGATCGTCGCCTTGGCGCGGGGCAGGGCGGCCAGCTCCTTGGGGCCCAGCACCACGCTGTCGCGCCCGGCCACGGTGACCTTGAGGTCCTGGGCCTGGGTGGCGGTGGCGAGGGCGAGCGTGGCGGCGAGGGCGAGCAGCAGGCGCATGGGGATTCCCTGGAGGTTCGCTCGGAACCTGAGGCAACCTCTCCCAACACGCAAACCCCGTGTCATCCCGGAAGCCTCGCAGAGGCTGTCCGGGACCCAGGGGCCAGGCGCGGTGCGGTGGCCCCTGGGTCCCGGCCCTCCGCTCCGCTACGGCCGGGATGACACGGCTTTGTTGATGTTGATGGGCCGCTACCCGTGCGACCGCATCACCGGCAGCGCCGGCGCCTCGGACGCCACCTCGCGGGGCGCCGGGGCCGGCGCGGTCTTGTGGTCGACCAGCAGCGGGTACAGCGAGACAACCAGCAGCAGGGCCATGGTGACATTGAACGTCCGCAGCACGGCGGGACGGTCCAGGAACGGCCGTAGGCCTTGGCCAAAGCCGGCCCAGGCGGCGCTGCACGGCGCGCCGACCAGCATGAAGGTCCCGGCCAGCAGCGGCACGATGGTCCAGCCCGAGCCCTCCGGCGTATAGGTCGTCACCGTGCTCAGGGCCATGGCCCAGGCCTTGGGATTGACCCACTGGAACGCCGCCGCCTGCAGGAAGGTCATCGGCTTGCCCAGGGTCTTGTCGCTGACCGAGCTGGACATGGCGATCTTCCAKGCCAGCCACAGCATGTAGGCCGCCCCGACCCAGCGCAGCCCCTCGTGCAGCACCGGATAGGCGCGGAACACGCCGCCTAGGCCAAAGCCCATGGCCAGCACCATGAAGCCCAGGCCGCCGCTGATCCCCAGGATGTGCAGCACCGTGCGGCGGAAGCCGAAGTTCGCGCCGGATGCCAACAGCATCATGTTGTTCGGACCGGGCGTACCGGCCGTGGCGAAGGCGAACAGGACGAAAGCGAGCAGCAGTTCCGGGGTCATCACGGCCTCCCATCGGGCAAGATGTCACCGTGATGATTTCGATTGTATCGCGAGTCAAACCGCATATTGTTATGGTGACAATATAGGAGACGGTTGTGGTCCAGGCCTGGACGCCAGTGATCCCCGACGGCGAGGCGCCGCTGTACGAGCGGCTGATGGGGGTGCTGCGCGGCGACATCGCCTCGGGCGTGCTGGCGGCCGGCGCGCGCCTGCCGCCGCAGCGGGAACTGGCCTATCGGCTGGGCGTGGGCCTGGGCACGGTGACGAGGGCCTATGTCGAGGCCGAGAAGGCCGGGCTGGTCAGCGCCCATGTTGGCCGGGGCAGCTTCGTCAACGCCCTGACCGCCCACCGGCCGTTCGAACGCGACGGCCCGATCAACCTGGCCCAGAACATCGCCCTGTCGGCGCCGGCCACCGCTCGGATCGCCGAGGCCCTGGCCCGCCTGCGCAAGCGGTCGGACCTGGCCGAACACCTGGCCTACGCCCCGCCAACCGGCCACGAGGCCCAGCGGCGGGCGGGGGCGGCCTGGCTGGCGCGGACCAGCAGCTACGAGGCGGTCGACTGGCGGCGGTTGATCTGCTGCGCCGGCGCCCAGCAGGGCCTGTCCCTGGCCCTGGGCGCGGTGCTGCGGCCCGGCGACGTGCTGCTGACCGAGGCCCTGGCCTATCACGGCCTCAAGGCCCTGGCGGCCTACACCGGCTGGCGGGTCAAGGGCCTGGCCATGGACGCCGAGGGCCTGCGTCCCGACGCCCTGGAGGAAGCGATCCAGGCGACCGGCGCGCGGGTGCTGGCGGTGCTGCCGACCTTGCAGAACCCCACAGGGCGGATCATGAGCCGCTCGCGCCGCGACGCTATCGTCGCCATCGCCCGCAAGCACGACCTGACCCTGGTCGAGGACGACATCTACGGCGCCTATGCCGACGACGCCCCGCCGCCGTTCGCCATGCTGGCCCCGGAGCGGACCTTCCACATCTCGGGAGTGTCCAAGACCCTGGCCCCCGGCCTGCGCGCCGGCTTCCTGGTCGCCCCGGCGGCCGAGGCCTTCGAGCGGGTGCTGGACGCCGTGCGGGTGGTGAGCTTCGCGCCGCCGGCCTTCGGCGGGCTGATCGCCACCCAGTGGATCGAGGACGGCGTCGCCGACACGATCCTGGCCGAGGTGCGCGACGAGGCCGCCGTGCGCCTGGTCATGGCCCGCGAGATCCTGGGCCCCGCGATCGAGGCCCCGCGCTCGGACACCGCCCCGCACGTCTGGCTGCCGATGAGCGAGTTGGAGGCCGAGCGCCTGGCCGGCCGGGCCCTGCGCGGCGGAGCCGAGGTCACGCCGCCGTCGGCCCCGGTGATCGAACCCGGCTTCGGCAGCGGCGTCCGCGTCTGCCTGGGCGCGACCCCCGACCGCGAGACCCTGCGCCGGGGGCTGGAGATCGTGGCGGGGGCGCTGTCCAGCGAGGTGGGGGAGCGGTCGCGGGCGATGGTTTAGGGGCAACTCACCGAGAAGCCTACCGATGCGCACTCGCTAATCTTCGTGTCATCCCGGAAGCCTCGCAGAGGCTGTCCGGGACCCAGGGGCCAAGCCCAGTGCGGTGGCCCTGGGTCCCGGCTCTCCGCTGCGCTGCGGCCGGGATGACACGCTATTTTGGGGCAAAATGGTTCGGGCTGGACCCCTTACCACACCAACGTCTTCACCCACGTCGACCCGTCCGGCGCCGGCGACACGACCTTGATCACCACCTGGCTGTCCTTGGCCAGCCAGAAGGTGGCCGGCTTGCCTTCAGGGCGGTTGTAGTCGGTGGTCATCACCCAGCAGTCGACCTTGCCGCCGGCCGAGCTGGTCAGGGCCTGACTGCCGGTCACCTTGAACACGTAGGGCGCCGGCGGGCCGCCGCCCGGGTGGTGGAAGACGATCTTGGCCTCGTAGCCGGCCGCCAGCGGCAGGGCCTGCAGGAACTCGGTGTCGGTCTCGAAATTGAAGCTGGGCTCCGGCGAGGCCACGTCATAGGCGGCCTGGGCGTTGCCGGGCAGGTCCTTCAGGCCGACGATCCGGTCGGGCTTGAAGTCGAAGCCCTCGATCTTGGTCTGGCCGTCCTTGGTGGTGCGGCGCTCGTGGGTGAACGGGCGGAAGGTGCCCAGCTCGAACCACGAGTCCAGCGTCTTGACGTTGCCCAGCGTCGCGCCGTCCCAGTGCTGGACGATGTGCAGGCGCTTGACCCCGGCCTTGTCGGGCTCGATGCGGATCTCGCGGGTCCAGACGTCCATCGGCTGGATGGTGTCGCCGACCTGCCGGTAGCGCAGGTAGCGGTGCACGGCCGGCTTGACCTTGTCGAACCGCGCCAGCGGCTGGCCGACCGGCACCGGCGTGACCGCGGCCTGGGCCGAGGTGGCCGCCGCGACGGCGAGCGCGGCGCCGACGGCCGCGCGGAAGACGAAACGCATGGAAAGCCCCTGATCACAGAACGCGGGCATGTGAGGGCAGGGGGCCGCGGGGCGCCACTTAAGGTTCGGTAATGCGGGGGGCAGGGGACGCCCCCTCCGTCACGATGCGTATCCGCATCGCGCCACCTCCCCCGCTTCGCAAGGGAGGAGGAAACTGCTCCCCTCCTCACCCGTGCAACGGGGGAGGTGGCGCGGCGCCGATAGGCGCCGTGACGGAGGGGGTGTCCAGGCCCCCTACAGCGCCTTTTCCATGATCACGAAGCGAAGGTCGTCGCGCTGCGGCACGCCGAAGCGTTCGTCGCCATAGGGGAAGGGTTCGGTCTCGCCGGTCAGGCGGTAACCGCGCCGCTCGTACCAGGCGATCAGGGTGTCGCGGACCGAGATGACCGTCATCTTGATGGACTTGCCGCCCCGCGCCTTGGCGTAGGCCTCGCAGGTTTCCAGCATCGCCCGGCCCGTGCCGCCGTCCTGGCGCAGCGGCGAGACGGTGACCATGCCGACGTACCAGGCGTCGTCTCCCGCAGGTTCGATCCACGCGCAGGCATAGGGCTTTTCCCACTCTTCGTCGCGGAAGGTCAGGAGGGTCGAGCCCGGCTTGGCGGCCAGGTCGGCGCGCAAGGTGGCCTCGTCGGTGCGCTGGCCGCCCAGCAGATAGCTCTCGCTGGTCCAGCCCTGCTGAGCCAACTCGCCGCGATAGGCCGAGTTCACCAGCGCGGCGATGTCGGCCAGTTCGTGGTCCTTGTAGAGGGTCAGCAGCGGCATGGAGGGTTCCTGGCGAGCGAAGGCGCGGCAAGCTAAGGCGAGCCGAGCGCCATGGGAAGATGCTCCCCCGCGTGCGGGGGAGCTGTCGCGGAGCGACTGAGGGGGCCAATGCGGCGTCCGTCCAGCTCGCCCCCTCCGGCCCTTCGGGCCACCTCCCCCGCATCGCGGGGGAGGATCTCTCTATCGCCCCCGGACCTTCTTCCACGCCCCGCCGGCCATGCGCCGCACGCCGCCCGCCTCGCGCTTGATCATCTCCCAGGGGTGGAAGGCCAGGCCCACCGTGTCGGCCATGGCCGCCCCGCGCGCGCCCATCGGCCGTTCGGGGCCGGTGGTGGAGTCGACGGCCGTCTGGTGCTCGATCTCGGCGTTCAGCTCGGCGCCCACGAGAATGGCCATGATCGAGAACCACACCCAGACCATGAAGGCGATYACCGCCCCCAGCGGGCCATAGGTGGCGTCGTAGTGGGCGATGCGGTTGACATAGACCGAAAAGCCCAGCGAGYCGGCCAGCCATCCGGCCGAGGCGGCGGCGGCGCCGATCCACACCCAGCGCCAGCGCGCCTGGGCCCGGCTGGGGGCGAAGCGATAGAGCACGCCGAAGGCCGCCGCGGTCATGGCCAGCACGATCAGCCAGCGGATCGGCGCCAGGATTCCGTCCAGCGCCGACAGCCGCGCGGCCTTCAGCAGGATCGGCGTGACGATCAGCACGCCCGAGGCCATCGCCGCATAGAGCAGGGCGCAGAAGGTGAAGAGGTAGCTGAGCAGGGTGCGCGGCACGAGATGGCGCTTTTCCTCCTCGTCATAGGCGATGTTCAGGCCGTCGAAGAGCGCCCGCATGCTGGCGTTGGCGCTCCAGATCGACAGCAGCAGGCTGAAGGCGAAGGCCACGCCCAGCTTGCCCTCGCCCTGGTTGGCCAGGCGCAGCATCTGTTCGCCGACGATCTGGACCACGCTGGGCGGGAAGACCCCCTGCATGCCGCGCAGCTGTTCCTCGACGGTGCGGACGTCGGCGAACAGGCCGTACAGCGACACGAAGGCGCCGATGGCCGGGATCAGGGCCAGCAGGGTGTAGAAGGTCACGCCCCCGGCCACGGCCGGCAGGCGGTCGACGGTGATCTCGCGCCAGGTGCGCCAAAGGATGTCGCGCCAGCCCAGCAGCGGAATGTGTCCCGGATGTCGAGCCGCCCGGCCCCGGCGCGGTTCGGCCTGGTCGAACTCGTGCGGCGGCATCGCCCGGTCCTCGGACAGGCCCGGCGGATCGATGATCGGCTCTTCGGTAGGCTTCTTGGCTGGCAGGGCGAACGGGGTCAGAGCCAGCAGCACGATCCAGGGCGCCAGATGATATGGCCGCGACTTCAACCAACTCAGGATCGGACGCGGCGATGCGTCGGTCATGGGCGCCCTCCAGGCCATGGAAACCCCGATGGCCGCGCTCTGTTCCGCATTGCGGCGTTCAAAGCCTTGCCATAGCCCGAGTCGGACCCGATCTTCCGCGCCATGGACGCCCGCATCGCCTCGATCTACCGCCACCCCGTCAAGGGCTTCACGCCCGAGCGGCTGACCTCGGCTGCCTTGGAGGCGGGGGCGTGCTTCCCCTGCGACCGGCTCTACGCGGTCGAGGATGGCCCCAGCGGCTTCGACCCCGCCGCGCCGGGCCACATCTCGAAGATGAAGTTCACGGTGCTGGCCAAGATCCCGGCCGTCGCCAAGGCTCGCACGGCCTATGACGCGGCGAGCGGCGTGCTCAGCGCCACGGCCGAGGGCCGTGAGGCCTTCGCCGGCGACCTGCGCACCGATGCGGGGCGGGCGGGCTTCGAGGCCTGGCTGACCGGCCTGCTGGGCGAAGAGGCCTCCGGGCCGCTGAAGGTGATCGAGGGCCCGGGCGCGCACCGGTTCATGGACAGCCGCTCGGGCTATGTCTCGATCGTCAACTTGGCCAGCGTGCGCGACCTGGGGCAGCGCGTGGGCCGCGACCTTGATCCGCTGCGCTTCCGGGCCAATCTCTATGTCGAGGGCTGGCCGGCCTGGGTCGAGAACGACTGGACGGGCAAGATCCTGACCGTCGGGGGCGTGACCGCCGAGGTGCTCAAACCCATCGTCCGCTGCGCCGCCACCCACGTCGACCCCACGACCGCCGAGCGCGACGTCGAGCTGGTGAAGGCCCTATTCGACAATTACGGCCACATGTTCTGCGGCATCTACCTGAACGTCACCGAGGGTGGGACGGTCGGGGAGGGGGATGTGGTGGGGATTGCGTGACCGTCAGGAGAGATGGCTTTCGATGTCCATATTCTGATGGAGCACGCGGACGATCTCTATGAAGCTATCTCGTCGCCGGTAGAAAATGAAATGCGAACCCACTGAACGTCTTCGGTAGCCGTCCGGGAGATCGTCATCGACCGGACTGAGATCTGGATTCGATGCGACGAGCGCAATCGTGGTTCGAATGCCCCGCAAGTAGGCTAGCGCTCGGCGCGAGCCCCATTTTGCTTTCGAGTAGATCCAGATCTCGTCGAAGTCGCGTTGCGCTCTAGGCGTAAGCCGGTAGGCGCTCACTCCTCGAGACCTTCCTCTCTGGCCTTTTCGGCAATGAAGGCGTCGAGATCGAATTCTTCAGCGACGCCGCTTTGTTCGCCTTCGAGGAGCGCGGCGCGCAATCGAGCCAGCCGCATTTCTCTATCTTCAAGGAGCCGAAGACCAGCTCGCACCACCTCGCTTGCGGAGCCATATCGGCCTTCTTCGACCTGCTCGGCGATGAAGGATTGAAAATGCTCACTAAGCACGATGGAAGTATTCTTGCTCATGGCTGGCTCCCGGTTCCCCTGAGGGTACCAAAAACTGGTACTACGTTCAATCTCGCCTCCGCCAAATCAAAGCGCTAAACCCCCGCCCATGACCCTGACCCTCGTCAAAGCCTGGACCGCCGCCAAGGATCGCCTGAAGGAGGCCGGCATCGATCAGCCGTCCATCGACGCGCGCCTGATGCTGGAAGTGGCCGCCGACGTTTCCCGCACCGAGATCGTCACCGATCCCTATCGCGAGCTGAGCGCCGAGCAGGAGGCCACCCTGGAGGACTACCTCTCGCGCCGCGCGCGCCGCGAGCCGGTCAGCCACATCATCGGCCGCAAGGGCTTCTGGAAGATCCTGCTGCAGGTGAACAAGAACGTCCTGACGCCCCGCCCCGAGACCGAGGTCATCGTCGACGAGGTGCTGAAGGCCTTCCCCGAGGCCATGCACTTCAACATGCTGGATCTGGGCGTCGGCTCGGGGACGATCCTGCTGGCGGTGCTGGCCGAGCGGCCGGCGGCCAAGGGCCTGGGGGTCGACGCCTCCGCCGAGGCCCTGGCCGTGGCCCGCGACAACGCCGCCAGCCTGGACCTCAACACCCGCGCGGCCTTCCTGCACGGCGACTGGACGGCGGGCCTGGGCGACGAGACCTTCGACCTGGTGGTCTCCAACCCGCCCTACATCCCGACCGCCGACATCGACACCCTGGAGCCGGAGGTTCGCGACCACGAACCGCGCCTGGCCCTGGACGGCGGGGCCGACGGTCTGGACGCCTATCGCCTGCTGGCGCCGGAGATCCTGCGGGTGCTGAAGCCCGGCGGCATGTTCGCCGTCGAGATCGGCTTCGACCAGTCCAAGGCCGTCGAGGCCCTGTTCCGCCAGGCCGGCGGCCAGGAGGTCCGGACGGTCAAGGACCTGTCGACCCACGACCGCGTTGTCACCGGGGTGAAAAATCCCTTGGAAAGCCGGGCGTGAACCGTTAGACGAGTCATGTCTCCTTCCAGATCGCCGGGTGACGGGAAAAGCAGACGTCGTTGACGCTTAGGCGTCGGGCGCATGCGAGGCTCCCCCGGCAGGCGCGCCCGGTCCGCCGGTCGCCGCGCCGCAAGGCAGGGCGGGGGCTCTACGGAAACCAGTGTCTCTGAAACCGACCCAGGGTTCGACCCGCTCAGAGACCAGCAAGGCCGGACGCGCCAGCAAAAGACTGACCTCCGGACAGGTTCAGAAGAGAACATGAGAGATTTCAAAGGCATGAAGCGCCAACGCGGCCGCAACAATCGCGGCGGCAACGGCGGCAAGCCTCAACAGCACAACGCCAACCGCGCGTTCGACTCGAACGGGCCCGAAGGGGTCAAGGTTCGCGGCGCGGCCCAGAGCGTCTACGAAAAGTACCAGCAGCTGGCCCGCGACGCGACGTCGTCCGGCGACCGGGTGCTGGCCGAGAACTATCTGCAGCACGCCGAGCACTATTTCCGCGTGCTGCGGGCCATCCAGCCGAATCGTCCGGTCAGCGACATCGTCGGCAAGGACGTCTACGCGGCGTACGAAATCGACTTCGAGGCCGAGCCCGAAGAGGTCGAGGCCGTCGAGACCCCGGCGCAGACCGAGAACCAGGGCGACGGCGACGGCGGTGAAGGCGGCGAACAGCGCCGCGACCGCTTCGAGAACCGCGACCGCGACCGCAACCGCGATCGTGACCGCAACTTCGACAACCGCGACCGTCCCCGTGATGATCGTCCGCGTGACGACCGGCCCCGCGAGGGCGAAGGCCGCCGCGACCGCTGGCGTGATGACCGGCCCCGTGACGATCGTCCCCGTGATGACCGCCCGCGTGATGACCGGCCGCGCGACGATCGCCCGCGCGACGATCGTCCGCGTGACGACCGTCCCCGTGATGATCGCCCGCGTGACGACCGTCCCCGCGAGGACCGTTTCCGTGACCGCGACGACCGGCCTCGTGACGACCGCCCCCGTGAGGACCGGCCCCGTGAGGACCGGCCCCGTGACGACCGTCCGGCCGTCGCCGCCGAGGGCGAGAGCCAGCCGCAAGGCGCCGAGGGCGAGGGCCGCGAAGGTCGTCGCCGTGGYCGTGACCGCAACCGCGATCGCGATTGGCAGCCGCGCGGCGACCGCGACCCGATGGCCGTGATCGAGCCGGAAGCCTCGCCGCTRCCGACCTCGAGCGCCGCCCCGGCCAGCGAGAGCTCGCCGGTGCTGCGTGGCCAGGACGGCGCCGTCAGCGAGGCTCCGGCCTTCCTGGGCCGCAAGACCGCCCGCGCCGCCGCGGCTCCGGCCGCTGTCGAGGCGGTCGTCGCCGAGGCTCCGGCCGCGCCGGAAGGCGAAGAGGCCAAGAAACCCCGCCGCCGCCGCGCCCCGCGCAGCTTCGAGGCGGGCGAAGGCGCTCCGGCCGGTTCGGGCTCCGACGAGGGCTGAGGCTTCGGCCTTTCGCCGAGACTAATTGAAAGGGAGCCGTGAAAGCGGCTCCCTTTTTCGTTGGGCGATGTAGACCCACACTCGAAGAAACCCCTTTTCCATGTCATCCCGGAAGCCTCGCAGAGGCTGTCCGGGACCCAGGGGCAACCGCACTGCATTGGCCCCTGGGTCCCGGCTCTCCGCTTCGCTGCGGCCGGGATGACAAGCTGATTTGGATGCCGGATCATGTTCGGTGCTGGGACGGAAGAACGTCGCTGGCTGGGAGGTTTTTCGTGCGCCTGACAGCCCTCGTCTTGCTCCTGACGCTCGCCACCCCCGCCGTCGCCGCACCGAAGCCCGACGTCTACCTCCTCACCGGCCAGTCCAACATGTCCGGGCGCGGCCTGGTCGCGGAGCTGACGCCGGAAGAGCGCGTCGCCGACCCCGCCATTCAGCTCTACGGCAATGACGAGAAGATCCGGCCGGCCCTGGATCCGCTGGACGACGCGACGGGTCAGGTCGACGCGGTGTCGAGCGACGTGGGGATCGCCGCCGTGGGGCCGGGCCTGGTCTTCGCCCGCGCCACCCGCGCCGTGCGCCACCGCCCCATCCTGCTGGTCCCCTGCGCCAAGGGCGGCTCGTCCATTGAACAGTGGAAACCCGGCGGCGGGCGCGACACCCTGTACGGCTCGTGCCTGGCCCGCGCCCGGGCGGTGGGCGGCCAGGTGAAGGGGATCCTCTGGTATCAGGGCGAGACCGACGCCGGCCGCGCCGACGCGGCGAAGGCCTGGCGCGCGGCGTTCGAGGGGCTGGCGGCGCGGTTCCGCCAGGACCTGGGCGACGCCCGTCTGCCGATCGTGATCGTGCAACTGGCCGATCGGCCCTCGCCCGAGGTCAGCGCGCCGAAGACCTATCCCTCGTGGGCGGCGATCCAGGCGGTCCAGGCCGGGCCGCTGCCCGCCTGCGTGGCCATGGTCCCGGCCCTAGGCCTGCCCATGAAGCCCGACGAACTGCACCTGACCACCGCCGCCCAGCGCGTCGTCGGCGCTCGCCTGGCGGCGGCGATGGAAGGCCTGCGCCGGAGCGGGTGTCGCTAGAGCCTTCTAGAGATAGGCCGAGCCGAATTCTGCCGGCGGCGGCTTGATCATCGGCGGCGCGGCGGGCTTGGGCGCCGCCGGCGGACGCAGCAGGCGCGCGACCCGCTCGACCACGTCGGCCCCGCTGAACGGCTTGAGCATGCAGTCGCGCACGCCCAGGCCGATGCCGCGCTTGACGTCTTCCGGCGCCAGCCGGCGGCCGGTCAGCAGCACCGGGCAGGGCTTTTCCCCGCGCTTCTTCAGCGTGTCGAGGATGTCGAAGGCCGACAGCTCGGCCAGGCTGGCGTCCAGGACCATGACCGCCGGCCGCACCTGCTTGAGCAGCTCCAGCACGGCCGGGCCGTTGCGGGCGAGGCAGACGTGATAGCCGGCCGTGTCCAGCCGGATCTGCAGCAGCTCCAGGACCGTGCGGTCACCGTCGCCGACAATGATTTTCTGACCTTGAGCGTAGATCATCGCATGAACCTCCGCGCGAGCCCGACCTAAAACAGGTCCAGGTCGCCGGCGTCTTCGCCGTCGTAGATGCCGCGTTCCGTGCCGCCGAAGGCCACCGACATGCGGTCGGCCAGGGCGCCCAGGGTGATGTCGCTGAGCGCGATGTCGACGCTGGCCGTCACGTCCTCCGGGGTCAGGGCGCTCATCCGGCGGGCGAAGGCCGACAGGCTGGTCAGATGCTGGGCCAGCAGGTCGACCGTGTGCATGCCCTCGACCAGCAGGTCTTGCTGCCCCTCGGGGACGTTCTTCATCATCTTGCCGATCATGCTGTCCAGATAGATGCAGCGGGCGCCGGCCAGCTCGATCTCCCAGGCCAGCACGTCGAGCATGGTCGCCATGCTGGCGTGCAGCGGGGCTCCGGAAACGGCGGCGGCAGCGTTCATCGGACGAACTCCTCGGGTCTAGCCACAATCCTTGGCGCGCGCCCGTTTCCAAGAAGTTGAAACTTAGAGAGGTGCGACAATGTCGCGCACGGGTCGCGCGCTGGTGTTTCCCTCTCCCCTTGCGGGAGAGGGTGGCCCGCGAAGCGGGTCGGGTGAGGGGTTGAAGACAGCATCCGCCGCGACAGCGTTCAGATCTGGGCGACAAGCCGACAGGACTATCGACCCCTCATCCGGCGCTCCGCGCCACCCCGGCCTTCGCCGGGGCAGGCTCTTCTCCCGCAAGGGGAGAAGGAAACAAGCTCTACCGGTTGCGCGTCGCAATGCCGCCGTCGATAAGGCTTATGTCGCCTCCGAAATATAGCCGAGTTCCTGGCCATGCGCCTTAGCCGTCTGACCGTTCCGCTTCTGCTGGCCGCCGCCTGCGCCATGTCGGGCTGCGCCTACAACGCCGACCTCGGGCGCAACCAGCTGCTGATCGTCGGCGACGACAGCCTGGCCAGCCAGGGCGAGAAGGCCTGGGCCGACACGCTGCGCACCAGCTACGTCTCCAAGGAGCCGCGCAAGAACGCCCGGGTCCAGGCGATCGGCCAGCGGGTGATCACCGCGGCGGGCCTGGGCAGCCGGCCGTGGGACTATGCGGTGTTCCTGGACGAGGCTCCCAACGCCTTCGTGCTGCCGGGCGGCCATGTCGGGGTGACCGTGGGCCTGCTCAGCCTGGTCGAGAACGACGACCAGTTGGCCGCCGTGATCGGCCACGAGGCCGGCCACGTCGTCGCCCACCACGCCGCCGAGCGGGCCTCGCAGGAAACCACCTCGAAGATCCTGCTGGGCATCGCCGGCGCCGCGGCCGGGAAGACCGAGTTCGGCAAGCTGGTGAAGGACCACGGCGACGACGCCGCCAAGTTCGGGGTGCTGCTGCCGTTCTCGCGCAAGCAGGAGCTGGAGGCCGATCGGCTGGGCGTCGACTACATGCAACGCGCCGGCTACCGGCCGCGCGAGGCCGTGGCCCTGTGGCGCAACATGCAGGCCCAGGCTGGCGGCAAGCCTGCCGGCGGCGAAATGGCCTCGACCCACCCGTCCGACGCGGTGCGGATCCAGGAACTCCAACGTTATCTGACCAGCAAGGGCTGGTGAGACTTGTGTGGCTGATCCGCCACACCTACATGGCCCCTCGTGGGTGCGTTGTGCTTGATCAAGGCGGCGCGCCCCGATCCGCCTAGGAAGGGGACATCATGAACATCGACCTCTATTCGGACCGCGCCAAACAGGCCGTCCAGTCGGCCCAGAGCCTGGCCCTCGCGCGAGGCCATCAACAGTTCGCGCCCGAACACATCCTCAAGGTCCTGCTCGAGGAGAAGGACGGCCTTTCCCGCGCCCTGATCCAGAGCGCCGGCGGCCGCGCCGACACCCTGGACGGCGGTGTCGAGACCTTGCTGGCCAAGACCCCGCGCGTCGACGGGGCCGGCGGCCAGCTCTACATGAAGCCCGACACGGCCCGCGTCTTCGCCGAGGCCGAGAAGTCCGCCAAGGCCGCGGGCGACGCCTTCGTCACCACCGAGCGCCTGCTGATCGCCATCGCCAAGGAAGGCGCCGAGGCCGCCAAGCTGTTCAAGGAGGCCGGCGTCACGCCCAAGGGGCTGGAAGACGCCGCCAACGCCATCCGCAAGGGCCGCACCGCCGACAGCGCCAATGCCGAGGAAGGCTATGAAGCGCTGAAGCGCTACGCCCGCGACCTGACCCAGGCGGCCCGCGACGGCAAGCTGGATCCGGTGATCGGCCGCGACGAGGAGATCCGCCGCACGATCCAGGTCCTGTCGCGCCGCACCAAGAACAACCCCGTCCTGATCGGCGAGCCCGGCGTCGGCAAGACCGCCATCGTCGAGGGCCTGGCCCTGCGCATCGTCAACGGCGACGTGCCCGAAAGCCTGAAGGACAAGAAGCTGCTGTCCCTCGACATGGGCAGCCTGATCGCCGGCGCGAAATATCGCGGCGAGTTCGAGGAGCGCCTGAAGGCGGTGCTGGCCGAGACCACGGCGGCCGAAGGCTCGATCATCCTGTTCATCGACGAGATGCACACGCTGGTCGGGGCCGGCAAGGGCGACGGGGCGATGGACGCCTCCAACCTCTTGAAGCCCGCCCTGGCGCGCGGCGAGCTGCACTGCGTCGGCGCCACCACGCTCGATGAATTCCGCAAGCACGTCGAGAAGGACGCGGCCCTGGCCCGTCGCTTCCAGCCGGTGTTCGTCAGCGAGCCGACGGTCGAGGACACCGTCTCGATCCTGCGCGGCCTGAAGGAGAAGTACGAGGTCCACCACGGGGTGCGGATCAGCGACAGCGCCATCGTCGCCGCCGCCACCCTGTCCAACCGCTACATCGCCGACCGCTTCCTGCCCGACAAGGCCATCGACCTGATCGACGAGGCCTCCAGCCGTGTGCGCATGGCGATCGACTCCAAGCCCGAAGAGCTGGACGAGATCGACCGCCGCCTGGTGCAGCTGAAGATCGAGCGCGAGGCCCTCTCGAAGGAAACCGACGCGGCCTCGCGGCAGCGCCTCGAAAAGCTGGAAGACGAGATCGACGAGCTGCAGGCGGAATCGGACGACATGACCGCCCGCTGGAAGGCCGAGAAGGAGAAGGTCGGCGGCGCGGCGCAAGCCCGTGAAGCCCTCGACCGCCTGCGCGCCGACCTGGCCACCGCCCAGCGCGCCGGCGACTTCGCCCGCGCCGGTCAGATCCAGTACGGCGAGATCCCGGCCCTGGAGCGCCGCCTAGCCGAGGCCGAGGCTGGCGAGAACACCGGCAAGGCCCTGACGCCGGAAGTCGTCGACGCCGAGCAGATCGCCGCCGTGGTCAGCCGCTGGACCGGGGTGCCGGTCGAGAAGATGCTGGAAGGCGAGCGCGAGAAGCTGCTGAAGATGGAGGACCAACTGCGCGGTCGCGTGGTCGGCCAGGACGAGGCCCTGACCGCCGTGTCCGACGCCGTCCGCCGGGCCCGCGCCGGCCTGCAGGACCCGTCCAAGCCGATCGGCTCGTTCCTGTTCCTGGGCCCGACGGGCGTGGGCAAGACCGAGCTGACCAAGAGCCTGGCCGAGTTCCTGTTCGCCGACGAGCACGCCATCACCCGGATGGACATGTCCGAATATATGGAAAAGCACTCGGTCAGCCGGCTGATCGGCGCGCCTCCCGGCTATGTCGGCTACGACGAGGGCGGGGCGCTGACCGAGGCCATCCGCCGGCGGCCGTACCAGGTGATCCTGTTCGACGAGATCGAGAAGGCCCACCCGGACGTGTTCAACGTGCTGCTGCAGGTGCTGGACGACGGCCGCCTGACCGATGGCCAGGGCCGCACGGTCGACTTCCGCAACACGCTGATCATCATGACCAGCAACCTCGGCGCCGAGTTCCTGGCCAACCAGGAGGACGGTGAGGACGTCGAAGCCGTCCGGCCGATGGTGATGAACATGGTGCGCGGCCACTTCCGCCCCGAGTTCCTGAACCGGATCGACGAGATCATCCTGTTCAAGCGCCTGTCGCGCCACAACATGGGCGACATCGTCCGCATCCAGCTGCAGCGGGTCGACAAGCTGCTGGCCGACCGCCGCATGGCCCTGGCCCTGGACGCCGAGGCCCTGAACTGGCTGGCCGACAAGGGCTACGACCCGGTCTACGGCGCCCGGCCCCTGAAGCGGGTGATCCAGAAGGAACTGGTCGACCCGATCGCCCGCCGGCTGCTGGCCGGCGAGATCGAGGACGGCGGCGTGATCGCCGTCGGGGTCGAGGACGGCCAGTTGTCGTTCGGCAAGGCGACGCTGCAGTAGGGTGAGGGGGCGCTTCCATCGGGAGCGCCCTTTTCTTGGACATCCAGAATCCCTCTCTCTGAGAGAGAGGGAGGGGCCCGCCGCGTAACGGTGGGAGGGTGAGTGGTTTCACCGCTGGCCAGAAAACCCCAGAGTACCGAGTTGGCTTTCCAAACCCCCGACTTCCCCGGCGAAGGCCGGGGTCCAGATCGAACCCGCCAACGCCTGCGATCCCGCCCAATCGGCGGATCGCGAACACCTCAAAACGCTCAGGATGAATCTGGGCCCCGGCCTTCGCCGGGGAGGTCGGAAAAGAGCGCTTCGACCGGCGAGACCGTAACCACTCACCCTCCCACCGCCTGCGGCGGCGGGCCCCTCCCTCTCTCTCAGAGAGAGGGAATTCGGCGGCGATTGCCCCGTCGACTCCCCCACCTCCGGTTGACGCGTCAGCGGACATCGGCGACGGTCCGGCGCCGGTTCGTGGGAGCCTCCTCAGTGCGTATGGTCTTGGGTTTGGTCGTCGCGGCGACGGTCGCGGTGATGCTGCTGGGCGCGGGCCAGGCCCGGGCGGCAGGCATCGACTGCGGCAAGGCCGCGGCGGGCGTCGAGCGGATGATCTGCGAGGATCCGGATCTGAAGTCGCTGGACTCGCAGCTGGCCGCGGCCTTCGCCGGCGCGATGGACCGGTCGGCCCGTCCCGCCGAGGTGCGGCAGGGGCAACGCGCCTGGCTCAAGGTCCGTGACGCCTGCGCCAGCGACCTGGCCTGCGCGCGAGGGGCCTATCGCAAGCGGATCAAGGCGCTGTCGGCGCTGTCGGACCCGCCCGCCGAGTGCGCCGGATCGTCGACGCCGGAACGCGACCTCTGCGCCGCGGCCTACGCCCAGCGCGCCGACCGCGAGCTCGACCGCTATGTCGCCGCGGCGCGCATGCGGCTGCTGGACGAGGCCAAGGCGACCCCCGGCTCGACCGCCTCCGCCGAGGCGCTGAGCCAGTTCGACAAGTCCCAGGCCGCCTGGGTCGCCTATCGCAAGGCCGAATGCGACGCCGTCTACAGCTGGTGGAGCGAGGGCACGATCCGCGGCGCCCTGTACCTGGACTGCTGGCAGGGGGCCACCAAGTCGCGCACCGGCGCCATCCTGTCGACCTGGCTAGGATTCATGGACAGCACCGAGCCGCTGATGCCGCCGCCGGCGGCGAAATAGCGTCAGGAGCGCCTGCACGGCTTGCACGCTGTGCAGCTCACTTTTGGAAACAATGGTTTTCCGTGATTTCTATTTATGTGACGATCGGTCGCGGCCATTCTCGCTTCATCGGACACCGGGAACGGGCCTGGCGGCCTCCCGAGCACAGGGACAACGGACATGAGCAGCGGCTTCTTCACCACCCCCGACGGCGTGCAGATCTTCTTCAAGGACTGGGGCCCCAAGACCGCCCAGCCGATCGTGTTCCACCATGGCTGGCCGCTGTCGGCCGACGACTGGGACGCCCAGATGATGTTCTTCGCGCTGAAGGGCTTCCGGGTCGTCGCCCATGACCGCCGCGGCCACGGCCGCTCGACCCAGACCGACACCGGCAACGAGATGGACACCTACGCCGCCGACGTCATCGCCCTGGCCAAGCATCTGGACCTGAAGAACGCCGTCCATGTCGGCCACTCGACCGGTGGCGGCGAGGTCGCCCACTATGTCGCCCGCGCCGAGCCCGGCCGTGTCGCCAAGGCCGTGCTGATCGGGGCCGTGCCGCCGACCATGCTGAAGACGGACGCCAATCCGGGCGGCCTGCCGATCGAGGTGTTCGACGGTTTCCGCGCCGCCCTGGTCGCCAACCGCGCCCAGTTCTTCCACGACGTGGCGGCCGGGCCGTTCTACGGCTTCAACCGCGAGGGCGCGACGGTGTCGCCGGCGGTGGTCGACAACTGGTGGCGTCAGGGCATGATGGGCGGGGCCAAGGCCCACTACGACTGCATCGAGGCCTTCTCGGCGACCGACTTCACCGACGACCTGAAGGCCATCGACGTGCCGGTGCTGATCCTGCACGGCGAGGACGACCAGATCGTCCCGATCGCCGACAGCGCCCACCTGGCTATCAAGCTGGTCAAGAACGGGACCCTGAAGACCTATCCGGGCTTCCCGCACGGCATGGCGACGACGCAGGCCGACGTCATCAACGCCGACCTGCTGGCGTTTATCGAGGGGTAGGTCCCGTCAGAACGACCAAAAACGTGTCATCCCGGAAGCCTCGTAGAGGCTGTCCGGGACCCAGGGGCCAAACGCGTTGCGGCGGCCCCTGGGTCCCGGCTCTCCGCTGCGCTGCGGGCCGGGATGACACGCGGGTTTTGAGCTTTGATTTCCTTAGGGCGCCGGGCCCAGGTCGGCCACGTCTCAGCCCGCCCGCACCCGCAGCCCCGTCATCATCACGTCCAGAAGCCGCCGCGCGCCGGCTTCCCAGCCGGGCTGCTCGTAGCCCGACCAGATGCCGCCCGTCATGCGCAGGATGTCCTCGTAGGTAATGTCGGGGCGGATGTCGCCGGCCGCGTGGGCCGCCGCGATCAGGTGTTGCAGGGTCGCCAGCAGCGTGGCGCCCGAGGTCTCGTAGAGACGGGCGCCTTCGCCGGGATCGGCGCGCAGGGCCGGGGCCACGACGCGCTTGGTGGCCACATAGTCGATCAGCAGATCCAGCCAGGCTTCCAGGGCCCGGCCCGCCGGACGCTCGGCCGCCAGCGTGTCGGCCGAGGCGACCAGCTGCGCGATCTCGCGCGCATAGACCGCCGCCAGCAGCGCCTCGCGGGTCGGGAAGTGGCGATAGAGCGTGCCGATGCCCACGCCCGCGCGGCGCGCGACGTCCTCCAGCGGCGCTTCGGCCCCAATTTCAGCGAACGCCGCCTTGGCCGCCGCCAGCAGCAGGTCGCGGTTGCGCAGGCTGTCGGCGCGCGGCTTTCGGGCTCCCTTCCCATTTTTGGGGATTTCAGAATCTTCGGACATTGGCCTTGAAAAACGGAGGTAGCCTCCGAATATGTATCCGGAGCCATCCTCCATTTAGTACCGAGGATGGGATCGGACAACAGCCCTCCACAAGGAAACCAGGGTCATGAGCGAACATTTCGGCGCCAAATCCACTACCGACGACGTCCTGGCCGGCGTCGATCTCTCCGGCAAGCGCGTGCTGGTCACCGGCGTCTCGGCCGGCCTGGGCGTCGAGACCGCCCGCGTGCTGGCCGCCCACGGCGCCCACGTGGTCGGCGCGGCCCGCGACCTGGCCAAGGCGAAAGCCGCGACCGAGGTCGTCCGCGCGGCCGCCGCCAAGGGCGGTTCACTGGAGCTGATCGCCCTCGACCTGGCCGACCTTGCGAGCGTGCGGGCCTGCGCCGACGCGCTGGTCGCGGATGGCCGGAGCTTTGATTTGGTGATCGCCAACGCCGGGGTGATGGCCCCGCCGTTCGGCAAGACCGCCGACGGCTTCGAGACCCAGTTCGGGACCAACCACCTGGGCCACTTCGTGCTGATCAACCGCATCGCCAGCCTGCTGAAGCCCGGCGCGCGGGTGGTGTCGCTGGCCTCGTCCGGCCACCGCTTCTCGGACGTCAACCTCGAGGACCCGAACTTCGAGACCACCGAGTACACGCCGTTCGGGGCCTATGGCCGCTCCAAGACCGCCAACATCCTGTTCGCCGTCGAGTTCGACCGCCGGCACAAGGATCGCGGCGTGCGGGCCGTGGCCGTGCATCCGGGCGGCATCCAGACCGAGCTGGCTCGTCACCTGGATCCGGCCTTCATCCAGGGGTGGATCGAAGACCTGAACGCCCAGGCGGCGGCCCGGGGCGAGCCGCCGATCGAATGGAAGACCATCCCGCAGGGCGCGGCCACCAGCGTCTGGGCCGGCGTCGTGGCCCCGATCGAGACCGTCGGTGGCCTCTATTGCGAGGACTGTCATCTGGCTCCGCCGGTCGAGGACGCCGCCGAGGTGCGCTTCGGCGTGCGGGCCTACGCCCTCGACCCCGCCAACGCCCGGGCCCTGTGGGCGCTGAGCGAGCGGATGGCAGGGGAAAGCTTCTAGAGGGTGAGCTTCCCTCTCCCCTTGCGGGAGAGGGTGGCCCGCGCAGCGGGTCGGGTGAGGGGTTGCACGACCGGATCCGCCGCGATGGGCGGCTGATGCTGGGCGACAAGCCGACAGGCCTATCGACCCCTCATCCGTCGCCTCCGGCGACACCTTCTCCCGCAAGGGGAGAAGGGGGTTATTCCGGCATCCGCTCGAACCGGTGCGCGCCTGGGGCCACGGTGTCCCAGGCGTGGCCGCTCGAAGCGAACAGCGCCACGGTCGGCTGGTAGCGCTGGGGCTCGTCCAGGCTGCCGGCGTGGACGATGAAGATCTCCGGCATGGCCGGGAAGGTCAGGTGGGTCGGCGTCCCGCAGGTCGGGCAGAAGTGGTGGCCCTTGACCGTGCCGAGGTCGCCGGTCACCTGCCAGGTCGCGGCCTGGCCCGAGACGGTCACCGTCGCGTCCTTGAAGGTCAGGTACGAGCCGTGGCCCGTGCCGCTGCGCTGCTGGCAGTGCCGGCACTGGCAGTCGTTCATCATCAGCGGCTCGCCGGCCACGGCGTAGCGCACCGCGCCGCAGGCGCAGCCGCCGGTGAAAGGTTTCTGGCCGCTCATCGCCCGTCCTCGCCCAGCACGGTGTCCAGCTTCTGGACGACCTTGGTCCAGCCGTCGCTCATGTTGCGGTAGGCGCTGTCGTTGCGCGGCAGCACGAAGCCCGAATGGACCAGCCGCACCCGCGTGCCGCCCTCGCTGGGCGACAGGGTCCAGGTGACCACCGTCTCCAGGCGCGAGCCGTAGCCGACATTGGCCTCGTGGCCGCCGGTCCAGGCGTAGGCGAAGCGCTGGGCCTCGACCACTTCCAGCACCTGGCAATGGATGGTCCCGTCCCACTCGCCGGCCGGGGTGGTCTTGAAGGTGAAGCGGTGGCCTTCGACCGCCGCGAAGTCGGTCGGCGGCATCAGCCAGCGGCCGATCAGGGCGCCGTCGGTCAGGGCCTTCCAGACCACGGCGGGCGTGTGCGGGAAGACCTCGTCGACGACGATCTCTTGAGTGGCGGCCTTTTGGGCGTCGGGCTGGAGGGCCAGGCTGGTCATGGGTTGGGGTCCTTGGAAGGGCTTTCGGGGGAAGAGGCGGGTTCGGGGGGATCGATGTCCTTGAGCAGGGCGCGCAGGTCGTCGAAGCGGTCGCGCCAGAAGACGCCGTACAGGCTCATCCAGTCGACCAGCGGGGCCAGGCCCTGGGGCGCGACCCGGTAGTAGACCTTGCGGCCTTCGGGCCGTTCGGCGACCAGGCCGGCCGTCTTCAGCGACTTCAGGTGCTGGGAGACCGCGCCCTGGCTGACGCCGCTGTGGCGGGTCAGCTCGGCCACGGTGATCTCGTCGGCGCGGACGATGCGTTCATAGACCGCCCGCCGGGTGGGGTCGGCCAAGGCGCGCATCACGGCGTCGAAGGGGATGGTCTCGGTCATGCAGACTAATTAGCAATGGCTAATACATTAGTCAATACTAATTAGTAGGGGCAAAGAAAAACCCTCTCCCCTTGTGGGAGAGGGTGGCCCGCGCAGCGGGTCGGGTGAGGGGGCGAAGGTGATGTCCGCCGCGACGGCGGCGGCGCCGGATGAGGGGCTGACAGACCTATCAACCCCTCATCCGGCCCTTCGGGCCACCCCGGCCTTCGCCGGGGCAGGCTCTTCTCCCGCAAGGGGAGAAGGCAAACCGCTACCCGTAGTGGATGTCGTAGCTGCCCGCGCCCGTGCCGACCGTCAGGCCGGTGACGCCGACCAGCTTGATCAGCCCGTCGCCGGTGTTGACGCTGGCGCCCATATTGACGCCGACCGTGGCGTCCTGGGCGTAGACATAGGTGTCGCCGTTCCAGGTGAAGACCGCGACGGTGTTGGTCGCCACGTGGGCCGAGACGGCGACCAGGGCGTCGGTCAGGGTCGTCTTGCCGTCGGCATAGGTCTGGACGTTGGCGGTGATCGCATGCTCCAGGGCGTCCAGCACCAGATGGTCGACGCCCTTCTGGAAGCCGATGATCTCGGGCGGGGCGCTGAGGGTGACATTGTCGCGGATATGCAGATTGGCCAGCGACGTCGCGGCGAAGACGTTGTCTCCCGGCGCCGACATGGCGCTGCCGGTCAGGCTGACCGTGTCGACGCCCGCGCCCAGGTAGAACTTCACCGCGGCCGGGGTGAGCGGCAGGGTCGCGCTGCCGTTGAAGAAGATGCTCAGATTGTTGGCGCCGTCGCCCAGGCGGAAGGTCTGGGCCGTGGTCGAGGTCTTCGCCTCGTAGGACACCGTCAGGTCGCCGGCCTGGGTGGCGTCGACATTGGTGAAGTTGCTCGAAATCTGCGCCGTCAGCTTGCCGGCGCCGGTGATCGTCAGGTTCGCCAGGGGACCCTTGAAGGTCCCGCTCGTCGGGATGGTCGAGTAGCCGTAGATCAGGCCGGCCGTGCTGTCGGTGTCGACGTGCAGGGCCAGGGTCGCGTTGGAGTCCCCGGATCCGACCGCGAAGCCGATCGCGCCGCCGTTGGGGCTATAGGAGCCAAAGTTTTGCGAGACGCTGGTGGTCGGGGCGCCCATGAAGTTCTGCAGGTGCACGTCGACCTTGGTCCCGCCACCCGTCTGAGCCGGAGCGCTGATCAGGACGGCGTTCGGCGTGTCCTTCAGGACCACCACTTCCTTGCCGGCCAGGTTGATGACGACGGGTTGATTGGCGTACTCGGCCGCGTTGACGACGTCGTAGATCACGGCGGCGCCGGTGACGGCCGGCATGTTCGGCGAGTGCATATAGACGGTCTGGAAGCCGCTGACCGTGCCCGTGTAGATGACGTCGCCGCCCGGGGTCCCCGTGTGGTCGACATGCAGCACGTTGTTCGTGCCCGTCGCCGTCAGGCTGGTCCCGGTGGCCATGTTGCCCTTCAGGGTGACGACATTGTTGTCGGCGCCCAGGGCGACGGTCCCGTACTGGGCCGGTATGCCCAGGGTCGGGGTCGACGCGCCCAGGGTTCCCAGCGTGACCGTGTCGCCGCCGTCGGCGGTGGTGATGGTCCCGTAGATCGTCCCGGTGAGGTTGATCGTGTCGTGACCAGCTCCGGCGTCGATGCTCTGGCCGCCGTTGAGGCCGGCCGTCCCGGTGATGGTGTCGTCGTTGGCGGTCGACTTCAGCAGCGGGTCGGTGGCGGTCGGGGAGATCGTCTTGTCGGCGGCCGCCGTCAGGGTCGCGCCCGGCGTGCCGGCCGTGGGGGTCCCATAGGCCGCGACCAGGCCGCTGCGGAAGGCGGCCACGCCGTCGGGGCCGAGGTCCGCCAGGAAGGCGTCATTGGCCTTGGCGTAGGTCCCGATGTCTTCCTTGGCGGCGGCCGACAGCAGCCAGCCGACCATGGCGGCCTTGGTTCCCTGGCCTTCCAGGCCGTCGCCGCCATACGAGGCGAAGTACTGCTGGCGCGTATAGGTCCCGCCCTGGCCGTTCGGCACCTGGCTGTTCAGCAGCTCGTCGACCTTGGCCGCGGTCGGGATGATCCCGAAGATCTCGGTATAGGCCTTGACCACCGCCTGGCTCATGGTCAGCGCGCCATAGTTGGCGGTGAACCAGGTCGCGCCTTCGCCGGCCTTGCCCAGGTTCATGGCGAAGTTGATGTAGCGGTTGTCGACGTTGAATGCCTGATAATAGGCCGAGTTGAGGTTGTTCGGGTTCGGGCCGCCGGCCGACACCAGATAGTCGAAGCCGCTGGCGTAGGGCGTGCCGCCCGTGAAGAAGCTGTAGGCCAGGCTGGCGACCGAGGTCGTGTCGATGGCCAGCTTGGCGATCTGGCCCTGGGCGGCGGCCAGGGTCAGGGTTCCGCCGTCGACCTGGCTGGACAGGCTGGTCAGCAGCGTCGCATGCGCCGCCGGGATGTGGGCGAAGTCCGCCCGCATCAGGTTGTCGTAGTAGGTTTTCAGGGTCAGCAGGGTCGATGCCATTACGCGCGCTCCAATCCCTCGCCTCGCGGCGAACGTTTCCTCGATCGGCGCTATCCATATAGGGTTTGCTAAACACCCTCAAGCTGAGCTGCTAGGCTTCCCCTATCCGAAGGTGGAAAAAGAGCGCGCGAGGCGATCGCGGCTTAGTGCTGGCCCACGGCGTGGCCGAGGCGCGGCGCCAAGGCCTGGGTCTCGACCGCGTTCGGATCCAGCGGGAACGACGCTTCGACCACGAAGCGGCTGCCCAGGCCCGGCTGGCTCTCGACACCCAGCTCGCCGTCCATCATCTCGACGATCTGGTGGGTGATGCTGAGGCCCAGCCCCGCGCCGCCGCCGCGGCTCTGCTGGTCGCCGACCTGCTCGAACGGACGGAAGATGCTGTCGATCTGGTCGGCGGAGATCCCCACGCCGGTGTCCTCGACGATGAAGCGCAGCCGCGCCGTCTCCCCGTCCGAGGCGAGCGCCGCCACCCGCAAGGCGACCCCCCCGTGCTCGGTGAACTTGATCGCGTTGCCGACCAGGTTGATCAGCACCTGCCGGATGCGCTTGCGATCGGCGACGACGCCGGCCGGGACCTCGGGCGCGATGTCGACCACCAGGTCGAGGCCCTTTTCCTCGGCGGGCAGGCGGAACATCTCGCCGACCCCGGTCACGCAGTCGTGCAGGTCAAGCGGGGCGGCCAGCAGCTCGAACTTGCCGGCCTCGATCTTGGCGATGTCCAGGATGTCGCTGATCATGGCCAGCAGGTGCTCGCCGCTGGACTGGATGGCTCCGACCGCCTCGCGTTGCTTGGCCGACAGCTCCGTGCGGTTCAGCCAGTAGGCGCAGCCGATCACCGCGTTCAGCGGCGTGCGCAGTTCGTGGCTCATATTGCCCAGGAAGCGCGACTTGGCGCGGCTGGCGGCTTCGGCCGAAGCGTGGGCGCCGGCCAGCAGGCGGGCCTCGTCGGCCTGGCGCTGCTGGCGCGCCTCATAGGTCTGTCGCATCTGGAAGACGCGCAGCACCAGAAAACCCCCCACCACGACCAGCCAGACGCCCAGGATGACCAGGTAGAACTGCTCGGTCGAAAGATGCGTGCCTTTGAATTCGATGTCGTCGACGGTGACGGCGTGGGCGCTGGGCGTCTCGGCGTTGCTGGTGGTGAGGGCGACGATGTGGACCTCGTCCAGCACCGGCGCGGCCTCTTCCGGCGACAGCTTGTGGTTGGCCACCCACCATTGCTCGGGCGCCAGCGCGCTGAGCGGCAGCTGGACCGCGTTGGCGCCCTGCACGACCGGGAAGTCGGTCGCCAGCGGCACCAGCTCGCCCTTCAGCTTGGCGCGCAGGGCGGCCGGCGGCGCGCTTCTGACCAGCAGCCGCAGCCGGTCGCCGTCGCCGTGATAGGTGAAGCGCAGGGTGACGGTCTGCAGGGTCGAGAAGTTCAGCCCCTTGCCGTCGATCGCCCCCGGCGCGCTGGCGGCGTCCAGCTGCAGGCCGTAGCCGCAATAGGGATAGGCGACGCCCGCATGGACCTGGCACGACCAGGACAGCGGCCTTTTCGGATCGGCCGTGACGACCGAGCGGCCGCCGTCGTCGGCGTCCGAGAAGGTGTAGCCGGCGAACCGCCCGGAGTCCGGCGACAGGTTCAGCGTCTGGCTGGTGAGGGCGCTCTTGCCCAGCACGGCGGCGAAGGTGACGGCCAGCAGCAGGAAGACCGCCGCCTCGAGCTTGAGATTGGCGTAGGCCAGCCAGGGCTTTCGACCATCCTGGACGTCAGCGCGCGCGACGGCGACCTCCGTCGTGGATGGACGATGATCCGGACCGTTCGACACCCTGTTCCCCCGACCTCCCTCGATGCGGGTCGAGGGCGCTGCGCAAAAACCTGCGTTACTCGGCTTTAGAGCGTCAGCGTTGCTTCATCATTGAGGAAAGGGGCGGTGCGACATTTTGTTACGAGGGTGAGGGAGGGGGCTGGCGGAGAGCTCCGCACTCAATTGACCAATGCCCTTTCCCCTCGTCATCCCGGCCGCAGCGAAGCGGAGAGCCGGGACCCAGGGGCGGCCGCACTGCGCTTGGCCCCTGGGTCCCGGATCGGCCCTGCGGGCCGTCCGGGATGACGAGGGTTTAGAGGTTTGATTTGGAAGCGAACCCTACCGCCGTCCCATCTTCGCCAGCGCCGCCCGCATCGCCGCGGCCTGGGCGGCCGGGGGCTTGGCTTCGGCGGTCTCGGCGGGCGCATCGATGGCGGCGTCCATGCGCTCGAAGGCCTCGCGCAGCGCGGTGGGCGCCAGGCGGGGCTTTTCGTTGCGGCGTGGAGGAGGAACCAGGGCGGCGATCCGGCGGGCCTCGGCCGCCAGTTGGCCGGCCAGCCGGGCCTTGTCGCGGACCCTGGCGATGACGGCCGGATCGTCGCTCTTCTCGGCCAAGGCCCAGGCGGCGTCGATCGCGTCCATCAGCTTGCGCTGCAGGGCTTCGCACCAGGTGGAGACGGGGGTGTGGGTGTCGCTCATGAGGATAGAGCATGAGGCCGCCGGAAAGGGCGGGGATAAGAAACGTGTGTTTTTGTGTAAGTGGCTGTCGGGGAACAGAAACGTTGGTTTTTTAGCGGGGATAAGCACGGGAGTTCGTGACGCCCCCTCCGTCACGATGCGTATCCGCATCGCGCCACCTCCCCCGCTGCGCAGGGGAGGAGGAGACCCTCCTCACCCGTGAAACGGGGGAGGTGGATCGCCGCGGATACGCGGCGAGACGGAGGGGGCGTCCTCGCATCGCCCCTGTGGATAACTTTTTCCGCCTAACCCCCGAACCCCGCCGCCACGACCGCGTGGGCCAGCTCGGCATGCACCGCGTTGCGGGCGTCGTCGTCGGCGCTGCCGCGGTCGTGGAAGGCGGCGATCAGGATCGGCTTGCGGCGAGGCGGCCAGGCGATGGCGATGTCGTTGGTGGTGTCCTTGCCGTTGTTGCCGGTCTTGTCGCCGACCCGCCAGTCGCGCGGCAGGCCCGCCCGCAGGCGCTTGTTCCCGGTGCGGTTGGCCACCAGCCACGCGGTCAGCTGCTTGCGCGAGGCTGGAGAGAGGGCGTCGCCCAGTAGCAGGGTCTTCCAGGTCCCCAGGATGGCCGAGGGCGTGGTGGTGTCGCGCGGGTCGTCGGGGCCGCCGGTGTTCAGCTCGGGCTCGCGGCGGTCGCAGCGGGTGGTCTGGTCGCCGATGGCGCGCAGGAAGCGGGTGAGGTCGGCGGGGCCGCCCCCCGATCCTCCTAGCGCGTCGAGCAGCAGGTTGGCGGCGGCGTTGTCGCTCCAGGTGATGGTCGCCTCGCACAGGGCGCCTACCGTCATGCCTTCGCCGAGATGYTTCTCGACCACGGGCGAATTGCCCATCAGCACGTCGCGGCCGTAGGCGATCCGGCGGTCCAGCTGCTCGCGGCCCTGGTCGACCCGGCGCAGGATGGCGGCCGTCAGCGGCATCTTGAAGGTGCTGCACATCCGGAAGCGGTCGTCGCCGCGCCAGGCGAAGCGGCGGCCCGTATGGGTGTCCAGAACCGCCACCCCCAGGCGGCCGCCGCTACGCTGCTCCAAGTCGTTAATACGTGAGTTAAGGGCTGACGGGGCCGTTTCGGCCGCCAGCGAGGCGGCGGGCAGCACGACGGGCGCGGCCGCCAGGGCCGTGAGGAACGTTCTACGATGCAGCATGTGGGGGTCTCCTTGCCCGCCCGAACCTGCCTGGGGCTGGTCATCGCCGCAAACGACGATACCTTGGCTGAGCCCCTAGTTTAATTTGGGTCTTCCGGATGAGCCGCGCCCAACTGCCCTTGAATGCCCTGCGCGCCTTCGAGGCGTCGGCCCGGCATCTGTCCTTCACCCGCGCCGCCATCGAGCTGTGCGTGACCCAGGCCGCCGTCAGCCACCAGGTGAAGGGGCTGGAGGCCCGCCTGGGTGCGACCCTGTTCCGCCGGCTGCCCCGGGGCCTGGCCCTGACCGACGAGGGGCTGGCCCTGCTGCCCAGCGTGCGCGACTCGTTCGACCGGCTGGGCGAGACCTTGGCGCGGTTCGAGGGCGGCCGGGTGCTGGAGGTGCTCAGCGTCGGCGTGGTGGGCACCTTCGCGGTCGGCTGGCTGCTGCCGCGCCTGCCGGCGTTTCGCGAGGCGCATCCGTTCATCGACCTGCGCCTGTTCACCAACAACAACCGCACCGACCTGGCCGGCGAGGGCCTGGACTGCGCGGTGCGCTTCGGCGACGGGGCCTGGCACGGGACCGAGGCCGCGCCGCTGTTCGAGGCCCCTATGAGCCCGCTGTGCTCGCCGGCCATCGCCGAGCGCCTGACCGAGCCGTCGGCCTTGTTGGCGCAGACCCTGCTGCGCAGCTACCGCGCCGCCGACTGGCCGGACTGGTTCGCCGCCGCCGGCCTGTCGCCGCCGCCGATCCGCGGGCCGGTGTTCGACAGCTCGTGGGTGATGGTCGAGGCGGCCCTGCAAGGAATAGGGGTGGCCCTCGCGCCGCCAATGATGTTTGCTCGCGATCTGCAGCAGGGGCGCCTGGTTCGGCCCTTCCCGACTCAGGTCAGCGCGGGTCGCTACTGGCTGACCTGGCTGAAGTCCAAGGCCCCGAGTCCCGCCTTGCGAGCCTTCCAGGCGTGGCTTTCGAACACCTCTAGTGAATAAAAAATCCAGGGAACCAAAGTCCGTGGACGGCGCTCGCGCGCGGTATAGAAAGTGCTCGAAATAGGCTGCGATATCAACGGTCTAGCTTGGCTTCGAAAGGCCGGAATCGCGCCCATCTTTAGCCTAGTTTGGCTTGCCGATTTGCAACGGCGAGCGTTGCAGGACGTCTCGCGACCCCTTCTACGGACGAGACCCAGACAATGATAGCAAGCACGAAGACCATGATGGTCGCCGCCGCCCTGGTGATGGGCGGCCTGTCGGTCAGCGGCTGCGCGACCAAGAAGTTCGTCAATCAGCAGGTCGGCCAGGTCGAGACGCGGGTCAGCGCTCACGACACCCAGATCGGCGAACTGGACCAGACCGCCAAGGAGGCGCTCGATCGCGCCACCAAGGCCGGCAAGCTGGCGGAGGGCAAGTTCCAGTTCGCCCTCGTGCTCAGCGACGACTCGGTGAAGTTCCCGGTCAATGCGGCGAACCTCTCGCCGGAAGCCGAGCAACGCCTGGCCGAGTTCACCGACAAGCTGAAGGCCGACAACAAGAACGTGTACCTGGAAATCCAGGGTCACACCGACAACTCCGGCGCCCCGAACTACAACGAGAAACTGGGTGAAGAGCGCGCCGAGACGGTGCGTAAGTTCCTCAGCCAGCATGGCGTGGCCCTGAACCGCATGGCCACGATCTCGTACGGGGAAGAGGCCCCTGTCGCCCCGAACGAAACGCGCGAAGGCCGGGCCCAGAACCGCCGCGTCGTCGTGATGGTGCTGTCGTAAGTTTCTAGCGTTCCAGGTCGGCTTCCCGGTAGGCATCAACCCGGGAAGACCGATCAGGGCGGACTCGCCGGCGCGGGAGTGAGCGCCGCGCCGGCGAGGTTTCGCTCAGTGCAGTATGTTCATTGCGCACCAAACCCGTGTCATCCCGGAAGCCTCGCAGAGGCTGTCCGGGACCCAGGGGCAACCGCACTGCGCCGGCCCCTGGGTCCCGGACAGCGCTTCGCGCTTCCGGGATGACACGCTTTGAGGTGATGGGCTCTAGCTCCTACGCCGCCTTGAACCGGTCCGCCGGATAGCGGCGCGACAGGTTCGGGGCCAGCTTGCCGCGGGCGCCCTGGAAGGCGTCCCAGTCGGCCGGATCGGGCAGGGACGGGATGGTGACCAGCTCGCCCTGGTCGAAGCCCGCCAGCGCCGCGTCGACCAGGTCGTCGACGTCCATGACCATGTTCGGGTCGAGCTCGCTCACGTCGCGGCCGGCCCGCTCCCAGATCTCGGTGCGCGTGGCGCCGGGCAGCACGGCTTGCAGGCGCACGCCGGCGGGGAATTCCAGGCGCAGGGCCTGGGTCAGATAGAGCACGAAGGCCTTGGTCGCGCCGTACACCGGCGACTGGAATTCCGGCATCAGCCCGACCACCGAGCCGAGGTTGATGATCGTCCCACGCTCACGCGGCACGAAGGCCGAGGACGCCGCCTGGGCCAGGCGGGTGACGGCCGTGACGTTCAGCTGGATCAGCCGGTCGATCGCGTCGCGGTCGGTGACGGCAAAACCCTTGAAGCCCGCCGCGCCGGCGTTGTTGACCAGCAGCTCGATGGCCGGGTCGCTGGCCAGCCGGTCTTCCAGCTTTACGAGATCGGCCTTGTCGGTCAGGTCGGCCTTGATCACCTCGACCTTGACGCCCGTCTCGGCGCGCAGGCGCTCGGCCAGGGCGTTCAGGCGGCTCTCGTCGCGGGCCGCCAGGATCAGGTCGTAGCCGCGCTTGGCCAGCCGGTCGGCATAGACCGCGCCGATGCCGGTCGAGGCGCCGGTGATCAGGGCCACGCCTTTGCTGTTGTTGTCGCTCATCGTCGTCTAAGTCCTTTGCCGAGGCCCCAGCGGTCCGGCGTGCACCCTAGCTATGAGGTAACTTGCATTTCGCAAGTGAGTGACCAGATTATTCGTCATGAGCAAATCTGAACGCGCCCCCACCCAATGTCCGGTCGGCCGCACGCTGGAGCGGGTCGGCGACGGCTGGACCTTCCTGATCCTGCGCGACGCGTCCCAGGGGCTGACCCGCTTCGACCAGTTCGAGAAGAGCCTGGGCGTGGCCCCGAACATCCTGACCAAGCGGCTGGCGGCCCTGGTCGAGAACGGCCTGCTGGAAAAGCGCCGCTACCAGGAGCGGCCGCCGCGCTTCGAATACGTGCTGACCGAGCGGGGCCGCGACTTCGACGGGGTGCTGACGGCGATGATGGCCTTCGGCAACCGCCACTTCGCCCCCGAGGGCGCGGCGGGCCAGCTGGTCGATCGCCAGACGGGCCGGGTCGCCGAGCCGATCCTGGTCGACCGGGTCAGCGGCAAGCCGATCACCGAGGAGCACTTCGCCTACRCCCCCGGTCCGGCCGCCGGCCCCGAGGTGCTGGCGCGGGTGGCGTTCATGGCCGAGCGGGCGGGGAAGTAGGCCCTCTTTCTCCGGGGAGGTCGGAAGTTTGGGGGAAGCCAGGAAAGTGTGTTGTCTGAAGGTGCGGGCAACGGCAACGTTCGGCCTCCATCGCCCCGGAGCCCGCATGCGCCTGCCCATCATCCTCGCCGCAAGCCTGGCCGCCGCCAGCATCGCCCATGCCGAGACCCCGGCTCCCTCCACCGACCAGCCGCTGCTGCGGACGATCGCCGCCGACGTCGATCCTAAGGCGCTGGAGAGCACGATCYGCTCGCTGGTCGGCTTCGGCACCCGCCACACCCTGTCGGATGCGAAGTCGGACAAGCGCGGCATCGGCGCGGCCCGCCGCTGGGCCAAGGCCCGCTTCGAGGCGATCGGCAAGGACTGCGGCGGCTGCCTGACGGTCGAGACGCCCGCCCAGACCGTCACCGGCCGCCGCGTGCCCAACCCGACGGAGGTGATGGACGTGCTGGCCATCCAGAAGGGGACCACCGACCCCGACCGGGTGATCATCATCGCCGGCCACATCGACAGTCGCGTCACCGACGTCATGGACTTCACCAGCGACGCGCCCGGCGCCAATGACGACGGCTCGGGCGTGGCGGCGGTGATCGAGGCGGCGCGGGTGCTGTCCAAGCACAAATTCCCGGCTACCCTGGTGTTCGCGGTGCTGTCGGGCGAGGAGCAGGGCCTGCTGGGCGGCAAGGTGCTGGCCGACTACGCGCGCGCCCAGGGCTGGAAGGTCGAGGCCGACCTCAACAACGACATCGTCGGCAACAGCCGGGGTGTCAGCGGCCTAGTCGACAACACCCACGTGCGGATCTTCTCGGAAGGCACCAAGGCGGTCGAGACCCCCGAACAGGCCAACGGCCGCCGCTACAATGGCGGCGAGGTCGACAGCCCGTCGCGCAACCTGGCCCGCTTCATGGACGTGCTGGCCGACCGCTACCTGACCAATTTCGACGTCAAGATGGTCTACCGCACCGACCGTTTCGGGCGCGGCGGCGACCAGGTGCCGCTGCTGGAAGCGGGCTATCCGGCCGTGCGGGTCACCGAGGCTGTCGAGAACTACGACCACCAGCACCAGACCCTGCGCACCGAGAACGGCAAGTTCTACGGCGACACCGTCGAGGGGGTGGACTTCACCTACCTGGCCCAGGTCACGCGGCTGAACACCATCGCCATGGCCACCCTGGCCTCGGCCCCCAAGCCGCCGTCGGACGTCAAGATCGGCGGGGCGGTCGGCGCCGACACCAAGGTCTCATGGGCCCCGACCCCCGCCGCGGCCGGCCACCGGGTGTGGTGGCGGACCACGACCGAGCCGACCTGGACGGCCAGCCGCTGGGTTCCGGAAGGAACCACGGTCACCCTGAAGGACGTGGTCATCGACGACTACTTCTTCGGCGTCTCGTCGATCACCGCCGACGGCTGGGAAAGCCCGGTGGTGTTCCCGGGCGCGGCGGGGGCGTTTGAGAGCGTGGTTCCAGCTCCCGCGGTCACCAAATAACCCGACCTCCCCGGCGAAGGCCGGGGCCCAGATTCAGCCTGAGCGGTTGGGGTGGTCGCGCCCGTCTGTCTCGCCTAGAGGGTCAGGCGCCCTGGGTTCGACCTGGGCCCCGGCTTTCGCCGGGGAGGGCGGATTACAGAAGGCCTAAGCTATCAAATCCGGATCGTTCCGCCGCAGCCAGGCGGCCGCGTAGGAGCACAGCGGGGTGATGCGCATGCCCTCCGCCCGCGCCGTCTCGGCGACGCGGGTCATCAGGCGTCCGGCCGAGCCCTTGCCGCGCAGGGCGGGGTCGGCCTCGACGTGCGGGATGACCAGCCGATGCCCGGCCCGCTGATAGTCGGCCCAGGCGAGGAAGCCGTCTTCCTCCAGCTCGTAGCGGCTGAGTTCGGGGTTGTGGCGGAAGGTGTCGGTCATGACGAAGGAACGCGTTTCGCTATGATCTGATCCTCCCCCGCGATGCGGGGGAGGTGGCCCGGAGGGCCGGAGGGGGCTAGCTGGACCTACGCCGCATTAGCCCCCTCAGTCGCTCCGCGACAGCTCCCCCGCAGCGCGGGGGAGCAGACTCGAAGTCTCAGACCAGCTCGATCGCCATCGCGGTGGCCTCGCCCCCGCCGATGCACAAGCTGGCCAGCCCCTTCGTCCCGCCGCGCGCCTGCAGCGCCGAGATCAGGGTGCACAGGATTCGCGCGCCCGAGGCGCCGATCGGGTGGCCGAGGGCGCAGGCGCCGCCGTTGACGTTCAGCTTGTCGGGGTCGAAGCCAAGCTCCTGCTGGGCGATCATCGCGACCACGGCGAAGGCTTCGTTGACCTCGAACAGGTCGACGTCGGCGACCTCCCAGCCGGCCTTCTTCAGCGCTTTGCGCATGGCCGGGACCGGGGCGGTGGTGAACAGGCCCGGCTCATGGGCGTGGGCGGCGTGGCCGACCACCTTGGCGACGATCGGCAGGCCGAGAGCCTTGGCGACGCTCTGCCGGGTCATGACCAGGGCGGCCGCGCCGTCGCTGATCGAGCTTGAATTGGCCGCCGTGATGCCGCCGTCGCGGGCGAAGGCCGGGCGCAGGGTCGGGATCTTGGCCGGGTCGGCCTTCAGCGGCTGCTCGTCGGTGTCGACGACCTCGGTCCCCTTGCGGGTGGTCACCGTCACCGGAGTGATCTCGGCCTTGAAGGCCCCGCTCTCGATGGCCGCCTTGGCCTTCATCAACCCCTTGGTCGCGTAGTCGTCCATGGCCTCGCGGGTGAACTGGTAGGTCGCCGCCGTCTCTTCGGCGAAGGCGCCCATCAGCTTGCCCGGGGTGTAGGCGTCCTCAAGGCCGTCCAGATACATCGAGTCCCACATCTGGTCGTGGCCGATCCGGGCCCCGCCGCGGTGCTTGGACATCAGGTAGGGCGCGCCGGTCATGCTCTCCATGCCGCCGGCCACCACCAGGTCGACCGAGCCGGCCGCCAGGGCGTCGTGGGCCAGGATCGCTGCCTGCATGCCGCTGCCGCACATCTTATTGACGGTGGTCGCTTCGACCGAAAGAGGAAGGCCCGCGCCGATCGCGGCCTGGCGCGCGGGGGCCTGGCCGAGGCCGGCGGGCAGCACGCAGCCCATGATGATCTGCTCGACCTTGTCGCCGGCGACCCCGGCCCGCTCGATCGCGGCCTTGACCGCCGCCGCGCCCAGTTCGGTGGCCTTCACCCCGCCCAGCGCGCCCTGAAAACCGCCCATCGGCGTGCGGGCGAAGGAGACGATGACGACGGGATCAGCGACGGACATGGATTAGGCTCCCTGAGCGGATTTTGAGGCGAGATAGGCCTTCATGGTCTCATCGTGCGCAAGAGGATTGCGAAGATGTGATGAGAAAGGGGCGAGGCGTCGTTGGGCGAACCCGTGACGCCTCGCCAGTCGTGCAATAACCGAGAGAGTCAATTGCGATTAAAAACCTATGCCGGTTCATCTTCAAACGCAACGGTCTCTTGCTTTCCCTCGCGGAACGCCGCACCCTGCCAAAATGGGCCGCACTGCTGACTATACCAACGAACGTTGCTCGGTCGCCGCCACCCTCGAGGTCGTGGGTGATCCGTGGACCTTGCTGATCCTGCGTGACGCCTTCGCCGGCGTGAAGCGCTTCGAGCAGTGGCAGGAGCGGCTGGGCGTCGCCCGCAACGTCCTGGCCGCGCGGCTCAAGACCCTGGTCGCGCACGGCGTCATGGAAACGCGGCGCTATTCGGAACGCCCGCCGCGCCACGAATACTGGCTGACCCAGAAGGGCCTGGCCCTGTCGCCGGTGCTGCTGACCATGGCCGAATGGGGCGACCAGCACGTCTATGGCCGCGACAAGTCGCCGGTGATGTTCCGCCACAAGGGTTGTGGCTGCGCCTTCCATCCCGTCCTGGCCTGCGAGGAGTGCGGCGAGGTGGTTCAGCGCCGCGACCTCGAACGCGCGCCGCAGGAAGACCAAACGCAGACCGTCGGCGAGGCGCTGGAAGCGTCCAAGATCGCGGCCGAGTGAGCTACCGCTTCCACGTCCACCGCACGCGGCCGGCCTACAGGCTGGTGATCGCCGAGGGCGCGCCGTTCCCGGCGGCGGCTCGCGAAGAGGATTGGCGTTTCACCATCTCCCGCGAGCGCGACGACACCGCCGCCGACGTTGCCCGTCTGGTCGACGAGACCGGCTATTGCCTGTTCAAGATCGGCCTGAGCTTTGAAGAGCTGGCGCGGGACGGGTAGCGCGGCGGCCATAGCTCCAGGCACCGTCCTCAATTGAACAATGTCCTTTCCCCGTGTCATCCCGGCCGAAGCGCAGCGGAGAGCCGGGACCCAGGGCAACCGCGCTGCGCCGGCCCCCGGGTCCCGGACAGCCTCTGCGAGGCTTCCGGGATGACACGGGTTTAGAGCTTTTCCCCAAGTCCCGCGGGCCCTAGTCGGCGACACCCGCCCGCAGCGGATCCTCGCCCGTGAGGTCCTTGATGTGCTGGCGCTGGCGCCGCACGTCGGCCGCCTTCGTCTCGGCCGCCGGCTGAGGCGTTTTCGGCCTGGGCTTGGGTTTTTCCGGCTTCATCATGGGCGGGTCTCCGCGCGCGAAAGGCTTCCGACAGAAACCCCGCGCCGCCCGCTTTGATCCGTGGAGGACTAGGCCTGCGCCAGGTCCATCTGGCGCGTCGTGCCGGCGATGAAGCCGCCGCCCAGCACCCGCTCGGGGTCGGCCGGATCGTAGAGCACGCAGGCCTGGCCGGGCGCGACGCCTTCCTCGGCCCCGTCGAACACGACCGCGACCTGACCGTCCTTCACGGCCAGGCGGCCGGCGACGGGTTCGCGGGTCGAGCGGACCCGGGCCAGCACGGGCTGGCCGTCCTCGGCGGCGGCCTCCAGGCTGTCCTGGCCGCCCAGCCAGCTGCCTTCCTTGAGGGTCAGCGACGCGGTCAGCAGGGCCTCGCGCGGGCCGACGATGACCTGGCGCTTGTCGGCGTCGATCCGGACCACGAACAGCGGGTCGCCGACGGCGATGTTGAGGCCCCGGCGTTGGCCGATGGTGTAGCGGGTGACGCCCTCGTGGCGGCCCAGCACGCGGCCGTCCAGGTGCACGACGTCGCCCGGCTCCGCGCCCTGCGGGCGGATGCGGTCGATCACCGTGGTGTACTTGCCCTCGGGCACGAAGCAGATGTCCTGGCTGTCGGGCTTGTCGGCGATGGCCAGGCCCAGGCCGGCAGCGACGGCGCGCACGGTCGGCTTGTCCATCCCGCCCAGCGGGAAGCGCAGGAAGTCCAGCTGGTCGCGCGTGGTGGCGAACAGGAAATAGCTCTGGTCCTTGGCCGGGTCGGCGGCGCGGCGCAGTTGAGGCCGATTGCCGCCCAGTCCTTCTCTTGAAGAGGGGGCGAAGGCCCGCTGCACGTAGTGGCCGGTGGCCATGGCCTCGGCGCCCAGGTCGCGGGCCACGTCCAACAGGTCGCGGAACTTGACGGTCTGGTTGCAGCGCACGCACGGGATCGGCGTCTCGCCGCGCAGATAGGCGTCGGCGAAGTCCTCGATGACCTGCTCGCGGAAGCGGCTCTCGTAGTCCAGCACGTAGTGCGGGATGCCGATCCGCTCGGCGGCCATGCGGGCGTCCAGGATGTCCTGGCCGGCGCAGCAGGCGCCCTTGCGCGAGACCGCCGCGCCGTGGTCGTAGAGCTGCAGGGTCACGCCCACCACGTCGTAGCCGGCGCGGGCCAGCAAGGCGGCGGTGACGGTGGAATCCACGCCCCCCGACATGGCCGCGACGATCCGCGTCCCCTCCGGCAGGCCGACGGCCGCGCGCACCTGTTCGACGGCCCGGACGATGAGCGCGTCAGGGTCGTGCGTGGCGGCGGGGGTCAGCAGGTCGGCGTCCATCGCCGCGCATATAGCGGGTCGGGCGCGGTTTTGCGAGGTCGGGGAAGGGGATCCTCCCCCGCGATGCGGGGGAGGTGGCCCGAAGGGCCGGAGGGG